>JAUXMA010000302.1 GCA_030623425.1 Rhodospirillaceae bacterium | reverse complement strand
CCCATTCTTCGGGCTGGATTTCATTCATACTGAGTTATCCAAGGAGGACGGCTGGGCCGCGCCTGAGTTTGCGGCATTCGTTTCCTCAGTCATTGAATCGGGAACCAAACCCGACCAGGTGGATGGCGTCAGAGCAAGGCTGAGAGAACTGGGTCTAGAGCCTTATGATTGCCTTTCGCCGGCCTTGATGGATGCGATTGCGACTCATACCGCCAAGGCAGCGGGCGTCTTGCGTGACTGATCTTTAGATCGCAGCGAAAAAACACCCGGCCGTTTTCAGCCGTTGACCTGTTAGGTTTGTAGCGGCCGGGGTTGCGCGCGCCCGCGCCCTTCCCCGCTGAGGAGTCCGCCGATCCGTCTCCGTCTCTCAAAAAATGACGACGCTTCGGATGCTTTCGCCACGGTGCATCAGGTCGAAGGCGTCGTTGATGTCGTCGAGCGCCATGGTGTGGGTGATTAGGTCGTCGATGTTGATCTTGCCGTCCATGTACCAGTCCACGATCCGGGGCACGTCGGTGCGGCCCTTGGCGCCGCCGAAGGCGGTGCCGCGCCAGACCCGGCCGGTGACCAGCTGGAAGGGACGGGTGGCGATTTCCTGGCCGGCGCCGGCGACGCCGATGATGGTGCTTTGGCCCCACCCCTTGTGGCAGCATTCCAGCGCCTGGCGCATGGTGCCGACGTTGCCGATGCATTCGAACGAATGGTCGGCGCCGCCCTTCGTCAGGTCCACCAGATAAGGCACCAGGTCGCCCTCGACCTCGTCCGGGTTGACGAAGTGGGTCATGCCCAACTTCTCGGCCAGGTCCTTTTTCTTGGCGTTGAGGTCGACGCCGACGATCATATCGGCGCCGACCATGCGCGCGCCCTGGATGACGTTGAGGCCGATGCCGCCGAGCCCGAAGACGACCACGTTGTCGCCGGGCTGGACCTTGGCCGTGTTGATGACGGCGCCGATCCCCGTCGTGACCCCGCAGCCGATGTAGCAGACCTTGTCGAACGGCGCGTCGTCCCTGATCTTGGCGAGCGCGATCTCGGGCACCACGGTGTAGTTGGCGAACGTCGACGTGCCCATGTAGTGGAACACCTGCTCCTTGCCGATGGAAAACCTGGACGTGCCGTCGGGCATCAGGCCCTGTCCCTGGGTGGCGCGGATCGCCTGGCAGAGGTTGGTCTTGCCGGAAAGGCAGTACTCGCACTGGCGGCATTCCGGCGTGTAGAGCGGGACCACGTGGTCGCCCTTTTTCAAGCTTTCCACCCCCTTGCCCACCTCGACCACGACGCCCGCGCCCTCGTGGCCGAGGATGGCCGGGAACAGGCCTTCCGGATCCTCGCCGGAGCGGGTGAACTCGTCGGTGTGGCAGATGCCGGTGGTCTTGATCTCGACCAGGCATTCGCCTTCCTTGGGGCCGTCGAGGCTCACCGTTTCGATTGAAAGGGGTTTGCCCGCCTCAAAGGCAACGGCGGCGCGTACGTCCATGATTCCCTCCCTGATCGGCTTGTTCACAATGGCTTTTTATAGCCTTTCCTCAATTATGCCCGGACCCGCTGCCGGAGTCTCGGTGAATTTTGGGTCCGGCCCTGGAAACGCCCACCGCCCCGCCCGGCCAGATCCGCCGTTCCCGAGTCCGGGCGCTTTCCTCATGTCCAAGGATTGGAGACGGAACACTTTTCGTTGACCGCCAACAAAATGCTATCGTGCTCCGGGTGGATCTTTGGTTTTTAGGGCGCCGACACAGACGCAAAATCTGTTGTTTCAGGTACGCAGGTGTCGTTGCCTTTAGTTTCTCAGGGAAGGAAAAGTGTCGGTCATGACAATTGACACAATTAGCGAAAATCGTGCGTTCGGCGGCGTCCAAGGAATCTATGGCCATCGCTCGAGGACGTTGGATTGCGACATGCGGGTCAGTGTCTTCGTTCCCCCGCAGGCTGAAAGCGGGCCCCGTCCGGTCCTCTTTTGGCTTTCGGGTTTGACCTGTACGGAGGAAAATTTCACGGTCAAGGCCGGTGCCCAGCGCCTGGCGGCCGAATACGGTTTGATCGTGGTCGCCCCGGATACCAGCCCCCGGGGCGACGGCGTGCCGGACGACGACGCCTATGACTTCGGGCAGGGTGCGGGATTCTATGTGAATGCGACCGAGGCTCCTTGGTCTGTGCATTTCCACATGTACGACTATGTGGTCGATGAGCTGCCGGCGCTGGTGTTCGGTCACTTTCCGGCGCGCGATGATCGCCAGGGTATCTTTGGCCATTCCATGGGCGGGCATGGGGCGTTGACCATCGCGCTTCGAAATCCGGAAACCTTCCGGTCCGTTTCCGCCTTTTCTCCTATTGTTGCCCCCACCCAATGTCCGTGGGGGACAAAGGCGCTTGGCGGTTACCTGGGCCCGGACCGTAAAACCTGGGAGGACCACGATGCGACGGCGCTGATTAACGGCGGTGCGGCGGTTCCCGGCGAAATCCTGATCGACCAGGGCACGGCGGACGAATTTTTGGAAGAACAGTTGAAGCCCCACCTGTTCACCGAGGCTTGCGAGAAAGCGGGCCAGCCGCTTCGCCTCCGCATGCAGGAGGGTTACGACCATTCGTATTATTTCATCGCAAGTTTCATGAAGGACCACTTCACCCACCACGCCGGTTTTCTTCTGGACTGATGCCCGATCCTTCGGCGTTTGTTGCCGTAACGCCGCGAAGCCTTTAACGTCGCTGTGTCGCCTGGTTCATCGCCGGTTCTTTTCCATTTCAGGTCAACGATAAATAAAGGATTTTTCCCGTCGTCATCTTCGACACAACGTTGCGCGATGGCGAGT
>JAUXMA010000332.1 GCA_030623425.1 Rhodospirillaceae bacterium | reverse complement strand
GCTGATGGTCGAGGACGCCCCGGTACTGCGGATCGAAAAAGCAGAGTGGGAAGCTGTCCGCCTCAAGCTCCCGCAGGAACGACAGCCCGTCGCTTTTGTTGCGGTCATCAAGCTCAAGGCCATCTGGCACGGAGATGTCGGGTTGTTTGACATCCCGTCCGTTACCGAAAACCGATTTGTTGCTCTTGGGTTTAACGGCGGCCCGCGCAACGTCGCCGAAATCGGCCCCGATCGGTTGAATAAGCTCTGGCCCGCGCCCCATGCATCAACGCTCCTTAAGGTAAGCCGCTTGCCGACCATTGCCGCCACCCTTATGGGGCATGATGCCATCAAACGACACGCCGTTCAGGTTACAGAGCCTGTGGCGAACTCGTCAACATATCGCTGAAAGTCTATAATTCCCCATTATTTCTTCGAGCAGTTGGACGGCCGGCCCGAGGCCGGGGAACCGCCGGCGCGGCAACGGATGCCTTAAGCCGATTGGCGCCTGCCTTGGCCACCGAATAACACCGAATCAGTCCGATTAATCGGCGATTCGGGGTTCGGTGACGGAAGAGGCGCCCGCCCGGTCGTCAGGGCAGTTCGCGGAGTAAGCGAAAGCCGATGCCGTAACTGTAGGCCTTGGCGATGAATCTGGCGCGGTAGGCCGAGCGAACGTTGGTGGAAACGTAATACCAGGAGCCGCTTCTCGTCGCCCGGTACCGGCAATCGCCGGAAAGGCGGGCGGAGCCGTCCGCCGGCGCGCCGTTGTAGTTTGGGTTCCAGCAGTCCTCGACCCACTCCCAGACATTTCCGTGAACGTCGTATAGACCAAACGGATTCGGTCGATAAGAACCGACCGGAAAGGTTTGATGGCTGATTTCAGGGGCGCAGGTCCGGCAATTGGCGTTGTCCATACCGACCCCGTCACCCCACGAGTAAGCCGTGGCGGTTCCCGCTCTCGCCGCGTATTCCCATTCGGCTTCCGTTGGCAAACGATAGGAATGGCCCGTCTTGTTGGTGATCCAGCGCAGATATTCGCCGACATTGGCGAATGTGATATTGATGACCGGCCGCCGGCCGCGTCCCCATTGGTGATCGTCGGGTTCGGCCGTGCATCCGCCATCGTCACGACAAGCCCGCCATTCGTCGAAAGTGACCTCGAATTTGCCGATGCCGAACGAACGCTCGATGGTGACCCGGTGAGCGGGCAGTTGGTTTTTGAATTGGCCCTTGGCGCCCGGATCGTCGGAGCCCATGACGAAAGAGCCGGCGGGGATCACCACGATCTCGGGGCACTGGCGGCAATCACGGAAGACCTCGCCGGATTGCCGTTCCTCGCCACGGGCGGGAGCGGCGGCGAGGACGATAAGGACCGCGACGGCGGCGGCGGTGTGATCTGTCCTGAAAGTCGTCATTGCACCAATCTCCAGGGAACTGTTATCTTCAGCCGGATTTCCAGTCAAGCCGACGAAAACAAGGCCCTCTTCATGCCGTCGGCCAATCTTGAAATGCTCTAAACTTCCCACGGAATTATTCGGGAACGCCTGGAGGCCAAGCAAAATGCCGTCAAGGGCCGTGTTGCCGCCCGCCCGGAAACCGAACGAACCCGTGGTAATGCTGTCTTACGGGTTCCGCCCCTTTTTCCTGCTGGCGGGAGTCTACGGGGCTTTTTCCCTGGCCGCTTGGCTCGCCGCTTACGTCGGCTGGCTGGTCCTTTCCAAGACGATGGCGCCGGCTTTGTGGCACGGCCACGAAATGCTGTTCGGCTTCGCCATGGCGGCGGCGACGGGCTTTTTGCTGACGGCGGTGCCCGCGTGGACGAATACGCCCCCGGAACGGGGCCGCCGTCTGGCCTTTCTGGTGGCGCTATGGTTTGCCGGCCGGATCGCTTTTTGGTCGCAAGGAATTCTCCCTCCGCCGGTGGTGGCGATGGCCGACCTGGCCCTGATCCCGGCCGTTATTTTCTTTTTGATCCCGCCGATTCTGGGTTCGGGGCAGCGGCGCAATTTTTTCTTTCCGGTGTTTCTTATCCTCTTGTTCGCCGCCAATCTGCTCTTTCACCTCGATTTGCTGGAGGTAACCGGCGGCACCGGGGTCAGCGGCCTCAAACTGGCGCTTTACACGTTTATCTTGATGATGACGGTTCTGTCCGGCCGGATAATTCCCAGCTTCACCGCCAATGCGCTGAAGATCAAAAACGAGGACGCCGAGGTTCGTTCCGAGCCGCTTGTGGAAGCGGCGGTTTTCCGTGCCATCATCGCCACCGCCGCCGCCGACTTGGCCGGCGCCGGCGGCTGGCTCGGCGGCGTTCCGGCCGTCGCCGCGGCGCTGGCGCTGGCGTTGCGCATGAGGTACTGGCGGACAGCCAAGACCATCGACCAACCCATTTTATGGGTTCTCCATTTGGGTCATGCCTGGTTGGCGGTGGGATTCGCCTGCCGGGGGTTGGCGGTGCTGACCGACGTGAT
>JAUXMA010000213.1 GCA_030623425.1 Rhodospirillaceae bacterium | reverse complement strand
CGTTTTAATGGCATCCAATATGCTGGACAGGTTCTTCGCACTAGTAAGGTAAGATTTAGTTATTGCCATTGTTCAGCTCACTTTAATAATTTGGTGCGGGCGGCCGGACTTGAACCGGCAAGGCCGTTAATGCCGAGGGATTTTCTTACCAACTACGGCTTTCGCCGCCGCCAACTGGCGTTTGTGGTCTGGACTTTCTCTTCACCATGGCTTTCGCTTTAGGTGCTCGCCGTCAAGTCTCTACACCTTCCCGTTTCCGGGCTTGGCTCGGGATTGCCATTTGAAAGGTTTCCCCGAGTTTGACGAGTTCTACTCCCAACGTTTCCGAAGGGGCACTCAAATTTAGATCAAGTCCCTTGTGTTTACCAATTTCACCACGCCCGCGCCGGCTCGACTCTAGCGCTCCGTGTGATCGCCGCGCAAGAGGTATGAAAGGCCGGAAGCGGCGCGGCCGCGGACCAGGCGTTCTCGGGCCGGCGGCAACCCAATGGCACTTAGCCATCCAGGTCTTTCGCCGGTTCGGCGCCGAGATCGCCGAGCATCGCCCTGACGTCCGCCGCCGCCTTTTCGATGCGCCCGGCGTCGGTATGGCGCAGCACCAGGCTCACCCCCAGCTTGCCGTCGCGGACAAAGGGGTAGCTGCCGATCTCCACTGGCCGGTGCCGGGCCTGGACGGCGGCCAGTTTCCCGGCCATGACGCCTTCGGTGATAAAGGCCGTGACGGTCTCGGAGAGCACCGTCTCGCCGCCTTTGAGGCGATGTTTGAAGCCATCGAACATGGCCCGCATGATCTTCGGCACGCCGGCCATGACGAAGACGTTTTCGATCTGGTAGCCGGGCGCCTTGCTGACCGCGTTTTCGACCAGCGTCGCGCCGGCGGGGATATCGGCCATCTTCAGGCGCGCCTCGTTCTGGTCTTGCCGGCGGTATTGCCGGTCCAGCAAGGCCAGCGCCTCGGCGCTGCGCTCCAGGCTCACTCCGAAAGCCTCGGCGATGGCGGCGGACGTAATGTCGTCGTGGGTCGGGCCGATGCCGCCGGTGGTGAAGACGTAATCGAACCCGCGGCGGCATTGGTTCACCGCCTCGGCGATCGCCGCCTTGTCGTCGGCAATGACCCTGGCCTCGGCGAGGCGAATGCCGAGTTCGTTCAACTGGCGGCCGAGAAAAGCCAGGTTGGCGTCCTCGGTGCGTCCCGACAGCACTTCGTTGCCGATGATGATGAGACAGGCGGTGACGGTGGCTTTGTCGGACATGGACGGCTCCCGGGCTCCTAGTGGCCCTTAAAGCAAATCCCTGAGCATGGCGGCCAAGGGCCGATCCGCCGCCGGCATCGGCAATTCCGCCATGCCGGCGGGGCGCACCCATTTCAACTCCTGCCCCTCGGCGGCGCCGACGATGCCCTTCCACACCCGGCAGACATAGAGCGCCATCAGCAGGTGAAAGTCGTCGTAGGAATGCGAGGCGAAGGTAAAAGGCGCCAGGCAGCTCTCGGTGACGTCGATGGCGAGTTCTTCCCCGAGCTCGCGAACCAGGGCCCCTTCGGGTGTTTCGCCGTCGCCGACCTTGCCGCCGGGAAATTCCCATAGGCCGGCCATCGGCTTGCCCTTGGGGCGGCGGGCGAGAAGCACCCGGCCGTCGGCGTCGATCAACGCCACCGCCGCCACCAACAGCAAAGGCAGCGGCCCGGCGGGACGGCGGATAGGCGCCTTCTGGCAGCCTGAATCAGGTCCGGTAATCGGCATTGATATCGATATATCCGTGGCCGAGATCGCAAGTCCAGACGGTAGCCCTGCCTTCGCCGACGCCGACGCCGACGGAGATGCGAACCTCGGCGCCTTGCATGTGGCGGGCCACCGGCGCCTCGTCGTAGCCGGGAACGGCGGCGCCGTCGGCGGCCACCGGCACGCCGCCGATGGTGATGGCGAGCCGGTCCCGGTCGGTTTTCTCGCCGGACTTGCCGACGGCCATGACGACGCGGCCCCAGTTGGCGTCTTCGCCGGCGATGGCTGTTTTCACCAGCGGCGAATTGGCGATGGCCAGGCCGATGCGCCGCGCCGCGCCGTCATCCGCCGCGCCTTCGATCCTGATGGCGACGAATTTGGACGCCCCTTCGCCGTCGCGGACCACCTGGTGGGCGAGATCGAGCATCACTTCGCCCAGCTTGTCGCGAAAATCGTCGAGGAGGCGGTCATCGGCGCTGTCCACCGCCTCGTGCCGGGCGCCCCGGCCGGTGGCGAATAGCAGGACCGTATCGCTGGTCGAGGTGTCGCCATCGACGGTTATGCAATTGAACGACCTGGCGGCGGCGGCCGCCAGCAGGTCCTGCAAGACCCCGGCGGGAATGGCCGCGTCGGTGAACACGAAGGCGAGCAACGTCGCCATGTCGGGGGCGATCATGCCCGAGCCTTTGGCGATGCCGTTAATGACAACCTCGGCACCGCCGATGGCGGCGGCGCGGCTGGCGCCTTTGGGGAAAGTGTCGGTGGTGGTGATCGCCCGCGCCGCGTCCTTCCAGGTGTCGTCCCGCAAGGCTTCCTTCAGGGCCGGCAAGGCGGCGGTGATTTTGGCGTCCTCGAGGGGTTCGCCGATGACCCCGGTGGAGGCGACGAAAACCGTGCTCGGCCGGCAGGGAAACAGGTCGGCGGCGGCCTCGACGATACGTTCGACGGCTTCGATGCCGGCCTTGCCGACAAAGGCGTTGGCATTGCCCGAATTGACAATGAGGGCGCTGGCGGCGCCACCGAGAAGCGCCCTTTTGCACCAGTCGACCGGTGCCGAGGGCGTTTGCGAACGCGTCAAAACGCCGGCCACCGCGGTCGCGTGAGCCAGTTCCGCCAGCAACAGGTCATGGCGTCCCTGGTATCTTATGCCGCAGGCGGCGGTGGCCAGCCGCACGCCGGGCAGGGCCGGCATCTCCGGGAAGCTTTTGGGCGCTAGGGGGGAAACCGTGTTCATGGCGTCAACTGCTGAAATCACCGGCAAGAGTCCGCAGGGATAAAGCACATCGCCGCCGCCGGCACAAGACCGGGGTGGCTGTGCGAATGCAAGCCGTCGGCGCCGGGGTTTGAAGTCCGAACGGGACACCGCGCGGCATCGGTCCGCCGCCCGCCGGGCGGGCCGATGTGTCGGCCCGGGCAAACAGTTCTGGCCATTGATCTCCGGGACGGGCAAGATGCAAAATAACCGCCCGCCGCCGGCCCCTAAGAACATTCGACGGCCCTCGATGACAACCAGCCCAATAAGCGATCTCCCCAAATCAATCGAACTCGACGACGCCACCAAGGACGTCGTCCTCGGTTCCTTGAAGCTTGTGCTCAAAAGACTCAAGAACAAAGAGCTGATTGCCGCCGAGATCGAATACCGGGACCTGCTCAACGATCCCAACCGGATGCACGAATTCATCACCTGTTTCAAAAAAAACCTGGAGGTCGGCCGCGATCTCGCCTTGAACCAGCGGGGCCAACCGGTGAAGGATTTTTCCGAACAACTGGTCTGCGGCATGTCGCTGGCCCAGATCGAACGCCTTTTAGTCTATACCTGCGCCAAGAAAATCTATCGCAGGAAGGCGGCGGAAGAGGACCGCCAGAAAACCGCAAAACCCAAGGATGCCAAAAAAGGCAAGGAGGCCAAAAAAGGATGGTTGCGGGGCGGCAAGCAGGCCGCCAAGCAGACCGCCAAGCAGACCGCCAAGAAAACACCGTCCGAGGTGCCCGAGGAGATCAAGGACGTCCTTGCCTTTGACTGGCAGTTGCCGATGTTGGAAACCTACGCCTTCCGGATGAGACATGGGCATTTCATGGAATTGGGTGACGGGGTGCTGGTGATCAAATCGGCCGAGGCCCTCGTGGCGGTGGCCGCAACCGACCTCGTGAACTTGAAGGGGGCGAAAAAAGCGACGGGAGAAAGGTTCCTGGAAATGCTGGAGGCCAATGCCGCCGCCGTTCTAGGCTTGG
>JAUXMA010000072.1 GCA_030623425.1 Rhodospirillaceae bacterium | reverse complement strand
TAATGGCGTTGAGGGCGTCTTCCACTTGCCGGCGGGCCGACTCCAGGGCCGTTTCGTCGGCATCGCGCGGGACGTGGATCGGATCGCCCCAGACCAGCACCCCTCGGGCGAAAGGCCAAGCCACCAGGAAACGGTCCCAAGTGGAAAGGATTCGCTTTCGGCTCGTGCCGTAGGTGACGGGGATGATCGGCGCGCCGGACAGGCGGGCGATGCTGACGATTCCGCTGCTGGCCCGCATCCGCGGTCCGCGCGGGCCGTCCGGGGTGATGCCGACGCAGTCTCCGGCCTTCAAAGCCTTGACCAAGGCGCGCAAGGCCGTCCTGCCGCCATGGGTCGTCGAACCGGCCACTGTGCCGATGCCGAAAGTGCCGACGATGTGGGCGATGAGCCGGCCGTCCCGGTGCCGCGAAATGAGCAAGTGCATGGCCGTCCCACGGTTCCAGCAATAGGGCAACATCATTATCCGGCCATGCCAAAATGCGAGGATGAACGGCTCGCCTTGATCCCAAAACCGCCGCGGCGTTTCGTCGCCCATCACCGTCCACCGGCCGGTGAGATAAACCAGGCGGATGTAACATGCGCCCAGCCAACTAAGAATCCGGCGCACCGATTCGAAGCTCAAAACTCTCTTGATCGGCCTCACGATTCCGGCCCTCGAGTTTGCAATCCGCCGGCTATGCCTGGGCGGCGGCCCGGGCCGTTTCCGGGGAAACGGTTTCCTCGGCGAACTGAAGGGCGTAGAGGCGCGCGTATGATCCGCCACGGACGATAAGTTCGGCGTGGCTGCCCCGTTCGACGACCTTGCCCCGATCGATCATATAGATCAGGTCGGCGTCGACAACCGTCGACAAACGATGGGCGATGACCAGGGTCGTGCGTCCGTTCATCAGTTTGCCAAAGGCGGCTTGGACTTGCCGCTCGGATTCCGTATCGAGCGACGACGTCGCCTCGTCAAGGAGCAGGATCGGCGCGTCCTTGAGCATGGCCCGGGCGATGGCGAGGCGCTGGCGCTGGCCGCCCGACAGCTTGGCGCCATGTTCGCCGACCATGGTGTCATAGCCTTGCGGGAGCTCGGTGATGAAGGCGTGGGCGGCGGCGTGGCGGGCGGCGTCGATGATCTCCTCCTCGCTGGCGCCGGCGCGGCCGTAGGCGATGTTGGCCCTGACCGTGTCGTCGAACAGGATAATCTCTTGGCTGACCAGGGCGATGTTGGAATGCAACGAGGCGAAAGTGGCTGCGGAGATGTCGGCGCCGTCGATCAGGACGCGGCCGGAATCGGTGTCGTAGAAACGGAGGATCAGATTGAGGATGGTCGACTTGCCGGCGCCCGACGGCCCCACCAGGGCCACCCTCTTGCTGGTGGGCACCTCCAAGGTGACGCCGTCAAGGGCCGGCGTTCCCGGCACATAGGCGAAATGAACATCTTCCAGGCGGATGCCGCCGCCCTTGACGATCAGGTCGGCCGCCGCCGGCTTTTCGTGGATGTTCGGTTGCCTGTCCAGCATTTCGAACAGCCTTTGCGCGCCGGCCAAGCCTTCCTGCAGGCTGGCGTTGAGATTGGCCAGCCGTTTCATGGGCTCGTAGGCGAGCAGGAAGGCGGTGATGAAGGCGATAAGCGACCCCGGATCGCTTTCCTTGGCGATGATCTGATGGCCGCCGAAAACGATGACTGCGGCGATCGCCAACCCGCCCAGGGTTTCCATGATCGGGCTCGACAACGCCCGTGTGCGCGCCGCCTTGAAGGTCAGCTGGAAAACACGTTCGACGATTTCGGCGATCCGCTCTTTTTCGTATTCCTCCATGTGGTAGGACTTGACCACGCGGATGCCCTGAAAGATCTGGTTCAGAAGGGCGGTGAACAGTCCCATCTCCTCTTGGGTGTTGGCGGCGACCTTGCGCATCCGCTTGCCCAAAAGGACGATGGGGAAGACGGCGATGGGGAAGACCAAAAACGAAACGACCGCCAGTTCGAAGTTCATCATGAACATCGTCGCGATCAGAAACAGCAATGTCAGAAAGTCTTTTCCGAATCCGGTGATGGCATTGGAAACCGCGACCCGCATGCTGTTGATGTCGATCGTGAAACGGGAAATCAGCTTGCCCGAGGCATGCTCGTGGAAGAACGCCAGGTCCATGCGGGCGAAATGAGCGAACAGGCGGTTCTGATTGTCGGCGATGACTTTCAGTCCAACATTGGCCATCAAGGATGACTGGGCATAGCCGGCCAGGCCCTTGACGACGAACGTCGCCAGAATGGCGCCGCTGACGAGCCAGAGAATGTCCTTGTTCCTGGCGATAATGACGTGGTTGACCACCGGCTTCATCAACCAGGCGCTGAACGCCGTCGAGGCGGCCATGGCGGCCATGAAACAGACGGCCAGAACCAGCCATCGCCAGTGCCGACTGACGCTCTCGCGCCACAGCCGGCTCATGAGGGCGCCGGTCGGGGTGTCAACCAGTGGTTTGCGTTCGGAAACGGAAGTCAAAATCCGGCGACCCTTTTCGGTGTCGCGAATCATAGCACGCGGGACGGCGGTGGCCAACGGCCACTAGTCGCCGGCGGTCCGCGCATGGGGCGGCGCCTATTTCCCCGCCACCGTCATGCCGTCGATGCGCAGGGTCGGGGCGTTGGTGCCGAAACGAAACCGCAGATCGTCGGCGGCGGTGAGATGGGCGAACATGTCGTTGAGGTTGCCGGCGACCGTCACTTCGCTCACCGGATAGGCCGGCTCGCCGTTCTCGATCCAGAAACCACAGGCGCCGCGGCTGTAATCGCCGGTGACGGCGTTGATGCCGAAACCGATCAGTTCGGTGATATAGAATCCGTTTTTGATGTCGCTCATCAGCTCCTTCGGGCTGACCGCGCCGGCTTGCAAATAAAGATTGGTGGGAGACGGCGACGGTGGCGACGAGGTCTCGCGCGAGGCATGGCCCGTCGTCGTCGTCTTCAACTGCCTGGCCGAACGCAGGTCCAAAATCCAGGTTGTCAGGACGCCGGAATCGATAATGTTGCGCCGCGCCGTGGCGACGCCTTCGCCGTCAAAGGGTTTTGACTTCAGGCCACGGCGACGCAGGGGATCGTCGACGACGACGATGGAATCGGGGAAGATCCGTTTCTCCAGTTGGTCCTTGAGAAAGGTGGTGCCGCGGGCGACCGAGGAACCGTTGATGGCGCTCGCAAGGTGGCGGACGATTCCGTTCGAAACCCGCCAATCGTAGATCACCGGCACCTCGGAAGAGTCCGCTTTGCGCGGGTTCAGCCTGGCGACGGCCTTTTCGCCGGCACTGAGCCCGATCTCCTCCGGGCTGGACAGATCCTCGCCGTAAACGGCGCTGGCATAATCGAAGTCGCGTTCCATGGCCGTGCCTTCTCCGGCCAAAACGGCAACGCCGATGCTGTGCCGTGAACTCGAAAAAGTTTGCGCGAAACCGTTGCTGGCGGCGACGGCGAAGGTGCCTCGGCCCCAGCTCGCCTCGGCCCCTTCGGAGTTGGTCACGCCGGCAACGGCGCGGGCGGCGTCCTCGGCCCGCGCCGCCCGTTCGGCAAGAACCTCCGCCGCCGGCTCGCTTTCATCGCAAATGTCGAGATCGGCGATGGCGGCGGCCAAGAGTTCCGGCTCGGCCAAGCCACAATAAGGGTCCTCGGGGGTTGAACGGGCCATGGAGACGGCTCGTTCCACGAGCTCTTGCAACGCTCCTGGAGACAAGTCGGAGGAAGAAACGATCGCCTGGCGGCGGCCGATAAAAACCCGCAAGCCCAAATCGGTGTGTTCGGATCGCTCCAAGCGTTCCCGTTCGCCCAGGCGCTGGGAAAGGGCCAGCGATCCGCTTTCCATGAATACGGCGTCGGCGCCGTCGGCGCCGGCTTTCCCGGCCTTGCCGATGAGATCGGTAAGGAGATCGAGGGGATTGCTTTCAACAGTCATGGGCGGTCATAATCCGTCACAAGAACATTTTAGGCCAAGCGGCGAATCGGCGCCACCTTCTTCGCATTTTGCCGGCCCGGACCTCGGCAAAAGCGGCAGGCCATGAAGGCGTGGGCGACGGCGCAAACGGCTTTTGTTCGGCTTTTGTCATGATGTAAAGAGGATTTTTTTCACGACCGGGAAAACTTTGTTTCCTAAAGGAAATTGATTGCTATGATGGGCGCCGCGCACCACCTACCTACTTGAGTGGTTTTAGATTCTCTTTCGGGTGGGAATTGAATCCACGGCAAATCTGGTCGAACATTCATGTCATCGAGCACCGCTGTCAAGCTTGCAAGCAAAAAAAACGCCCGCCGGGAATTGGAATCCGTCGTTGTTCGTTTCGCCGGCGATTCCGGCGACGGAATGCAACTCACCGGTGGCCAGTTCACGCTGGCGACGGCGTTGGCCGGCCACGATCTTGCCACTTACGCGGATTTTCCGGCGGAAATCCGTGCTCCCAAGGGAACTTCTTTCGGTGTCTCCGCCTTTCAAATCAATTTCGGTTCTCATATCGCCAGCACCTCGGGCGATGAGGTCGACGTGCTCGTCGCCATGAACCCGGCGGCGCTGATGGTCGAACTGAAGAATTTGAGATCCGGCGGCGTCGTCATCGTCGACACCGGCTCCTTCAGCGAGCGGAACCTTCTAAAGGCCGGCTACGAGAATGACCCGCTGGCCGACGACACCCTGGATCAATACCAACCCATCAAGTTCGACATCTCGAAATTGACGCTGCAAGCGGTCAAGAAGTCCGGCCTTTCCAAGAAGGAGGCGGTGCGTTGCAAGAATATGTGGACGCTGGGACTGGTCTACTGGATGTTCGGCCGGGACCGGCAGCCGACCATCGACTGGTTGAGGCAAAAGTTCGCCGCGCAGCCGCAACTGGAGGAAGCCAATGTCGCCGCCCTGAACGCCGGCCATGCCTTGGGCGAAACCGCCGAAATGTCCGAAGGCTTTACCGCCTACACGGTGCAGCCGGCGGACGTTCAACCCGGCCTTTACCGGACGGTGACCGGCAGCGAGGCGCTGGCGTGGGGGCTGATGACCGGCGCCGAGCTGGCGGGGCTTTCGTTCGAACTCGGCTCTTATCCGATCACCCCCGCCTCGACGATTTTGCACATCCTCGCCGATCTCAAGGAATACGGCATCGTCACCTACCAGGCGGAAGACGAGATCGCCGCGGTCTGTTTCGCCATTGGCGCGTCTTACGCCGGCTCGATGGGGGTGACGGTCAGTTCCGGGCCGGGCATGGCGCTCAAAAGCGAAGCCATTGGCCTGGCCATCAGCGCCGAGCTGCCGTTGGTGATTGTCAATGTCCAGCGCGCCGGCCCGTCCACGGGTATGCCCACCAAGACCGAACAGTCGGACCTCTATCAGGCGGTTTTCGGCCGCAATGCCGACAGCCCGTTGGCGGTGATTTCGGCCCGCTCGGCGTCCGACTGCTTCGAGGTCGCCATCGAGGCCATCCGCATCGCCACCCGCTTCATGACGCCGGTGATCCTGCTCGCCGACGGTTACATCGCCAACGCCGCCGAGCCTTGGCGGATTCCGGACGTCGACAAAATGCCCCGTTTCCCCGTCGAATTCCGCACCGATGCCGAGAATTTCACCTCGTTCATGCGCGACGAGGCGACATTGGCCCGTCCCTGGGTGAAGCCGGGAACGCCAGGGCTCGAGCACCGGATCGGCGGTCTCGAAAAAGACGACAGCGGCAACATCTCTTACAATCCGGCCAATCACCAGCGCATGACCGAAGTTCGCGCCGCCAAGATCGCCGGCATCGCCGACGACGTCCCGCCGCAAACGATGGCGAAAGGAAAAGACAGCGGCCGTTTGGCGGTGGTTGGTTGGGGTTCCACTTACGGTCCGATCAACCACGCCGTCAGTCACCTGCGGGCGGACGGACTGGACGTGTCCCATATTCACTTGCGGTATATTTGGCCGCTGCCCCGCAACCTGGGCGATCTGCTGGCCGGGTTCGAACGGGTGCTGGTGCCGGAAATGAACAACGGCCAGTTGTTGACGCTTTTGCGCAGCCAATACCTGGTCGCCGCCGAGGGCCTCAACAAAGTCTCCGGCCAACCCTTCAAGATCACCGAAATCGAAGCGGCGATCCGTGAACGATTGGAGATTCGAAAATGAATTCGCCCAAGCCGGTCGAAAAGCTGTCTCCGAAGGACTTCGCCTCGGATCAGGAAGTGCGCTGGTGCCCGGGCTGCGGCGATTACGCGATTCTCAAGGCGATGCAGCGGATGTTGGCCGAAATCGGCGCCAAGAAGGAAAACACGGTGTTCATCTCCGGGATTGGCTGTGCGTCGCGCTTTCCCTATTACATGGACACGTACGGTTTCCATACCATTCACGGCCGCGGCCCGGCGATCGCCACCGGCGTCAAGCTCGCCAATCCCGATCTCGATGTGTGGGTGGTCACCGGCGACGGCGACGCCCTGTCGATCGGCGGCAATCACCTCCTGCACGTGCTCAGGCGCAACGTCAACGTACAGATTCTGTTGTTGAACAACGAAATCTACGCGCTGACCAAGGGCCAGTATTCACCCACCTCGCGGATCGGCACGCGCACCCCGTCGACGCCGATGGGGTCGCTGGAAACGCCTCTCGCCGCCGCCAAATTCGCTCTCGGTTCCGGCGCCCGTTTCGTCGCCCGCACGGTCGAAACCCAGCAGACTCATCTCCTCGACATGCTGCGGCGGGCGCATCGGCACGGCGGCGCCTCTTTTCTGGAGATCTATCAGAACTGTCTTGTCTATAGCGACGGCGTTTTCGCCAACTTTACCGCCAAGGAGGTCGCCGGCGACAAACAGCTTCTCGTCGAGCACGGCAAACCGCTCGTCTTCGGCAAGGACAGGAAGCGGGGCTTGCGAATGAAGCCCGGCACGCTCGAGTTGGAGGCGGTGGCGATCGGCAAGGATGGGGTCGGCGAAGCCGACCTGCTGGTCCACGACGAGACCAACCTGGGTCTGGCGATGATGCTGGCCTCCATGGACCGGCAAACGATGCCGGTCGCCTTGGGCGTGCTCTATTGCGATCCCGCGCCTTGTTATGAATCCCGCATCGTGGCGCAAGTCGAGGAAGCCAAGTCGCGTTCCACCAACGGCGATCTCAACAGCCTTTTGCGGCGCGGCCACACTTGGATCGTCAAAGACAAGCAGGCCAAAACGGACGCCTAGCGTTTAGACTCCATCCGAACCGAACAACGGGACGCCGTGCGAGGGGAGCGCTCTAATCGGGGATGACCGTGCTCCAAAAGAGGAAGGTGCTGGCGAAAACGGGTTTCAACCGGATCGCCGCTTTGAAATCCTTGGCCGCCTTGTCGTACTGGCCTTTCTTGTGGTAGGCGATGCCGCGATTGAAAAAGGCTTGCGCGTAATCCGGCCCGG
>JAUXMA010000251.1 GCA_030623425.1 Rhodospirillaceae bacterium | reverse complement strand
GGCCGCCGCTTCCGCCACCGGCATGTCGCCGGCCTGGTATCCCAGGGCGGCGAAACATTCCTGCAGATGCAGGGGAAGCGGGTAGTAAATTCCGCAGCCGATGCCCTGTTGCCGCAGGTGTTCCTTGAGGGCGTCGCGGCGCCGGGCGCGGATGACATATTGGTGGTAGACATGGCGGGTCTGCCGAACTTGCGGCCTTCGCAGCACGGATTCCGGCAACCCGGCGGCGGCCAGCTTTTTGTCGTAGAGATCGGCGTTCAAACGGCGGCGGCCGGTCCACCCGTTTAGATATTTGAGCTTGACCCTGAGCACCGCCGCCTGAATGGCGTCAAGGCGGAAGTTGCCGCCGACCAAGGGATGGTGGAACTTCGGGCTCGCCCCGTGCTGGCGCAGGCAGCCGATCCTTTCGGCGAGCGCTCGGTCGTTGGTCACCACCATGCCGCCGTCGCCGAGAGCGCCCAGGTTCTTGGTCGGAAAGAAGGAAAAACAGCCGATGTCGCCCAGACTTCCCGCCGGGCGGTCCTTGTAGGTGGCGCCGATGGCTTGCGCCGCGTCCTCGACGACGCCGAGGCCGTGGGCGGAAGCGACATCCAGGATCGGATCCATTTCCGCGCACTGGCCGTAAAGGTGGACCGGCACAATCGCCTTGGTGCGGGGGGTGACGGCGGCGGCGGCCAGCGCCGGGTTCATGTTGAAGGTTGCCGGTTCGATATCGACGAAAACGGGCTTTGCGCCCAGACGGGCGATCACGCCGGCGGTGGCGAAAAAGCTGTAGGCGGCCGTGATCACCTCATCGCCCGGCCCGACGCCGAGCGCCATCAGGGAAACCAGCAAGGCGTCGGTGCCGCTGGAGACACCGATGGCGTGGGCGCAAGTGGAATAAGCGGCGATTTCGCGTTCCAGGGATTCCACTTCCGGCCCCAGGATCAGGCGTTGCGAGGCGAGGACGCGGTCTATGGCCGCCCGCGCCTCGTTCTCAATGGCCGCGAACTGGGCTTTGAGGTCGACAAAGGGAACAACGGTCATCTGGCTTCCGGGACGCCGCCGTATTTGCTAACGATGGCGGCCTCCGTCTCGGGATCGCGGTCGTGCACCGAGGCGACGGCGCCGAGGCCGTGCATGTTGCGGACCAGATTCTCGCCCCAGTGACCGCATCCGATGACGGCGATGGACGGTTCGGGTTTCGCTGGCATTGGGTAGTTGGCTAAGATTTCATTGTCGATTTGATAGGTCCAAACTACGCCAGCCATGCCTGGCCCGCAAGGTTCCCCCGGGGCGGGGGTGGCAAACCCGATACAGTGTAACGATGGCTTGAAGGTCGCTTGCGCGAAGAATAGTTAATAATCTGAGTTTTATGGGCCGTCACCGCGAAGCTGGTAACTTGCCCTAATCGCACTCGGGAAGGTGGCGCGGAGAGGTGGCGGAATGTCCGAAAACAGCGGGTTTGCCGGGTCAACCGAGTCCGACATCCTATCTTCCAGACTGTCGTTGGGGTTTTCCTGCGTCGCTCATTCCTTCTCGCATCTGTTCGCGCCGATTTTTTACGTCGTCGCCCTTACCCTTGAGGGGGAGCTGGGCCTGAGCCACGGCGAGGTGGTGGCCCTGATCGTCGCCGGCAACGTGCTTTTCGGCTTGGCGGCGCCGGCGGCCGGCTGGCTCGGCGACCGCTGGAGCTCGACCGGCATGATCGGCCTGTTCTTCGTCGGTACCGGCGCCGGCATGGTGCTGACCGGTTTCGCCGCATCGCCCTTGCAGATCGCCCTTATGCTGGCGGTGACGGGGCTTTTCGCCTCCATCTACCATCCCGTGGGCATCGCTTGGCTGGTGCGCCACGCCGTCAACCGCGGCACGGTCTTGGGCATCAACGGCTTCTTCGGCGGCCTCGGTCCCGCCCTCGCTACTTTGCTCGCCGGCCTGCTGGTGGATTTTTTCAACTGGCGGGCCGCCTTCATCGTTCCCGGCGCCGTCCTGCTGGCCACGGGAGGGGTGTTTTACGCCCTGATCGCCCGCCGTCTCATCGTCGAGACCAAGACCGACCGCAGGCCCGATCCGCCGGCGTCGCGCCAGGACCGGGTGCGTGCTTTCCTGGTCCTGATGGTGACCATGCTGTGCACGGGCTTGATCTATCAAGCGACGCAGGCGGGACTGCCCAAGGTCTTTTCCGTGCGGATGACGGAACTTGCCGGTGACGGCGTGCTGGGAGTTTCCGTCCTGGTTGCGGTGGTCTACTTCTGTGCCGGCGGCCTGCAATTGCTGGCCGGGATTCTGGCCGACAGGTATCCATTGAAGATCGTCTACATGCTGAGTTTCGCCTTGCAGGTGCCGTTCCTGTTCCTGGCCGCTTCGCTGAGCGGCACGGCCCTTGTCGTCATCATCCTGATCATGGTTTCCATGAACGTCGGTTCCCTGCCGGCGGAAAACAGCCTGGTCGCTAAATACACCCCCAGCCAGTGGCGCGGCCTGGTGTTCGGGTTGAAATTCATCATCGTCTTCGGGGTCAGTGGCCTGGGCGTCATGATGGAAGGCATCATCTACGATTTGACCGGCGGCTTCTTCTGGTTGTTCACGGTGTTGGCGGCCATCGCCGCCGTCGGTGTCAGCGCCGGGCTTTTGCTGCCTTCGGAACGGCCGCAATCCACCGCCGCCGCCGAGTAGGCCCGTCTTGAACGCCGCACCCATAATCGAAGGCATCGACCACCTGGTGCTGGCGGTGCGCAATGTCGAGGCCACGTGCGATTTCTACGAGACCGTGCTCGGCATGACCGCCGTCTCGCCTTCGGGCCTCCATCCCCGACCTCAGCGGTCCTTCCATTCGGGGACGGGGCGCTTTTCCATGAAGGCGTCAATGCCGTCCTTGGCGTCCTCGGTCATCATGTTGCCGGCCATGGTATCGACGGCCAGGGCGTAGGCTTCCTCGACACCGGCTTCGATCTGACGGTAGAAAAGCCGCTTGCCGAAGGCGACGGCGGCGGGCGACTTGCCGGCCACCTTGGCGGCCAACTCGGCGACGGCTTCGTCCAAATTTCCGGCCGCAACCACGCGGTTGACCAGACCGTATCCGAGCGCCGTTTCGGCGTCGATGAAGTCGCCCGTCAGCAGCATCTCCATCGCCTGTTTGCGTGGCAGGTTGCGGGTCAACGCCACCATCGGCGTCGAGCAGAAAAGCCCCAGATTGACTCCGGAGGTGGCGAAGCGCGCTTCCTCGGCGGCGACGGCCAAGTCGCACATGGCGACCAACTGGCAGCCGGCGGCGGTGGCGATCCCATGTACCCGGGCGATGACCGGCGGCGGGATGCGGGTGATGGTCAGCATCGTTTTGGAGCACTCGTCGAACAAGGCCTTCAAGGCCTGACGATTCCCCGTGTCGCGGATTTCCTTGAGGT
>JAUXMA010000290.1 GCA_030623425.1 Rhodospirillaceae bacterium | reverse complement strand
AGGACATGCTCTAAACCAGGCTTTTGAATTTTTCCGTGGCCCGGACCAGGGCTCGCCGGATTTCCGGCTCCATGGCCGAATGGCCGGCGCCGGGGACGATCACGTACTCGGCCGTCGGCCAGGCCCGGGCCAGTTCGTCGGCGCTGACGATGGGACAGATCACGTCATAACGTCCGTGGACGATGATGCCGGGAAGATGGCGGAATTTGTCCAGGTTGGCGAGAAGATAGCCATCGTCGAGAAACAAACCGTGCTTGAGATAATGGGCCTCGATGCGGGCCAAGGAGAGGGCGGCGTTGGAGCCGCCGTTCGCCGTCCCGGCCGGCGTTTTCGGCAACAGGGTCGAACAGGCGTTTTCATAGGCGCCCCAGGCCGCCGCCGCCGGAAGATGCACCCCGGGATCGGAATCGCTCAGGCGCCGGTAATAGCTTGCCAACAAATCGCCCCGTTCGTCGGCGGGCAGAAAGTCCGAAAAAGCCCGCCAGGCTTCCGGAAAAATGGCCCCCATGCCCGTCATGAACCAGTCGATTTCCCATTGGCGGCCAAGGAAAACGCCGCGCAGAACGAAGCCCAGGCATCGCTCGGCTTGCTCCATCCCGTAAGCCAGCGCCAAGGTGACGCCCCAAGAGCCGCCGAAAATCAGCCAGCGCTCGACGCCCAGGTGACAGCGCAAGCTTTCCATGTCGTCGAGCAGGTGTCGGGTGGTGTTGGCGGTAAGCTCCGCGTAAGGCTTGGAACGGCCGGCGCCGCGCTGGTCGAAGATGATGATGCGGTAGTGCCGGGGGTCGAAGAAACGCCGATGCGCCGGGCGCGCCCCGGCGCCTGGACCGCCGTGCAGAAAGAGGACGGGGACGCCTTGCTCGTCGCCCGACTGCTCCCAGTACATCCGATGACCGCCGTCAAGCTCCAGGTAACCATGGCCGAAAGGCTTGATCGGCGGGTAAAGATCGATCTTTTCGTCGCTGGCGTCCATTGGCGTTCCTTGCCGATCCTAGCGCATTTCCCGTTTGCACGGAATGAGGTTCCAGCCCGTCGAGAAATATCAACAACTCCCCGGACGGGCTGTCGATAAGGTTCGCCGTTAGCTTGCGTATAAACGCGCCTCGCCGATCGTCTTTGCATCTTCAGGCCGACGTCGGGATAGGTGACGGCCTCTCCGGGGGCGCGGCTGCCGGCCTCCGGGTAGACCGCCGTCCCAGGGCATCGCCCAAGGCTTGCCTTGCGCGCTTGTCGGCGGGGCCCGGGAACGCCCGCGGATAGAAGGTGCCCGTCCGTTCGGGCACCGTTCGCGGGTCAAGCGCCGGCAAAATCGGTTGCGGATCGGGGAAAGAAAATGTTGGAGTCTCAACAGGAGGAGCGCCGGGGTTTCTCTTTTCGCCGCCACGGTGTAACGTCTTTAAGATGCTTGCCCGGCGCCAATGGATGGTAACGATCGCCGTCGCCACCGGCGCCTTGATGGTTCTCATGACGGCGTCCCGGTCTCGCGCCGACGTCGCCGGCCCTGTTTGCGTGGCTGACGGAAACACCATTTCCGTCAATGGCAAACGCCGCGGCGGACGTTGTCTCGGCGGCACCCGTGTCCGCCTGCTCGGCATCGACGCGCCGGAACTCAAACAGACGTGCAAACACCGAAACGGCCGGGATTTCCAGTGCGGCCGGTTCGCCGCCAGTTTCCTCCTTGAGCAGGTGAAAGGGAAACGGATCGTTTGCAAAGGCGGTAGCCGCGACAAACATCGCCGCCTGTTGGCCATCTGTTATGTGAACGGCAAAGATTTGAACGCCCTGATGGTCCGGGAAGGTTGGGCGCTCGCCGACCGCCGCTTCACGGAAAAATACATCGCCGACGAAAACGCCGCCGAACGGGCGAACAAGGGCCTGTGGGACATGGAGTTCACGCCGCCTTGGGAATGGCGAAAAAACCACTGAATAATTTAAGAATAATCTAGGTGAAGCATGGAAGAAGTCAGGGTGTCGATTAACGAGATTTATATTCCTCAAAAGCACCGTGGCGGCGTCGATCCCGAGACGGTCGCGGAAATCGCCGAAAGCATCCTCGAAGACGGTCAGAAAACACCGATCCAGGTACGCCAGGGCAAGGGCCGGTTGGTCCTGGTGACCGGCAAACACCGGCTCCAGGCTTGCAAGGACTTGGGCGAAGAGGAAATCACCGCCATCTTCGTCGACGCCAGGCGCTATTAGACCTGCCGCGAAAGTCCACATTTTATAGGTTTCCGATCTTCCCGCCTCAATTGGCAGCGTTTAATCTTTCGACGCCATTGTGGTCCTTCGAACCACAGTGATTGCCGTGAGGTTGAACGTGAACAAGATCCTTTGTTACGACCGCGCCGCCGCGCTCTTCTATATCGACCCGCCTTATTTCCGTTGCGAGGACGACTACGGCAAGGGGATGTTCGCCCGGTCCGACTTCGAGGTCCTGGCGGATATCCTCGCCGCCCTCAAGGGCCGCTTCTTGCTCAGTCTCAACGACACGCCCGAGGTCCGGGAGATATTCGCCGCCTTCCACATCGAGGCGGTGGAGAGTTGCTTTAACGCCCTGCGTCATTGGCGGCCTGTTCAACCCATTCGGCGAATTTTATGTGGTCCGTTTAGCGCCCGGAAGCAGACCTTTCTTGCCGGCGGCCTCGACGAGACGGCGATGGAAGCGATCAGAAGCCACGGCCGCACCGGACATCCACTCGGCTCGGCGGAATTTTTCGACAAGCTGGAAGCAATTCTCGGGCGCAACGTGAGGCCCCGCAAACCAGGGCGGCCGAGAAAGGCCGGAGACACTTTATAATTATATACTGTCCCTATTTACCCGCACCATGATTCTGACAATTCCCCATTAGGAAGCACAATAGGCATTTACGTTGAGTGTGAATTTGCACGGGGTCCCTATGAGGT
>JAUXMA010000303.1 GCA_030623425.1 Rhodospirillaceae bacterium | reverse complement strand
ATCCCGTCACCCTGACGACCGGCGCCTGCAGGAACAACAGGCCGTGCTCGGCGAGGCGGGCGGCGATCTCGGCGCCGAAGCCAGCGGTCAGCGCCGCCTCGTGGACGATAACGCAACGGCCGGTCTTCTCCACCGAGTCGAGGATGGTCGGCATGTCCAGGGGTTTCAGGGTGGCCAGATCTATGACCTCGGCGCTGACGCCGCCAGCCGCCAATTCATCCGCCGCGGCCAGCGTTTCCTGGATCATCGCCCCCCAGGTGACGAAAGTGATGTCGGAGCCCTCGCGTCGCACAAAACAGGTGTCGAGCGGCAGGGCGTCTCCGGAATCCTCGACTTCTTCCTTGACGGCCCGGTAAATCCGTTTGGGCTCCAGGAAGACCACCGGGTCGGGATCGCGGATGGAGGCCAGTAAAAGGCCGTATGCCAGCGCCGGCGAGGACGGGATTACAACCCTCAGGCCCGGAATATGGGCGAACATCGCCTCGGTGCTTTCGGAATGATGTTCGGGGGCATGGATGCCGCCGCCGAAAGGCGCGCGCAGGACCATGGGACAGGTCAGCCGGCCGCGGGTGCGGTTGCGCAGGCGCGTGGCGTGGTTCACCAACTGGTCGATGGTCGGATAGATGAATCCCATGAACTGGATTTCGGCGACCGGGCGGAATCCCTGCGCCGCCACCCCGACCGAAACGCCGGCAATGGCGACTTCGGCCAGCGGCGTGTCGAGAACGCGCCGTGGCCCAAATCGGGCGAGCAGCCCATCGGTGGCCCGGAACACGCCGCCATCGACGCCCACGTCCTCGCCCAGCATCAGGACGGTGTCGTCTTCTTCCATGGCCCGCGCCAAGGCCATGTTGATCGCTTCGACGAGGGTGATTTCAGCCATCGCCGGCGGCCTTTTTCAGGACCTCGTCGCGCTGCGCGGCCAAGTCCTTGGGCAGGCTGGCGTAAAGGTAATCGAACATGGTTTCAGGCGAGGCCGGGGCCAAGGCCAGGTATTCCTCGGCGGCTTTGTCGATCTCGGCCGCGCAATCGGCGATGAGCGCTTCCTCGTCTTCCCTCGTCCAGCCGGAGGATTCGCTCAGGTAATTGCGTAGCCGGGCAATCGGATCTCGTTTCCAAAACTCGCCGACGGTTTCATCATCACGATAGCGGCTGGCGTCGTCGGCGGTGGTGTGATCCGTCAGCCGATAGGTCAGCGCCTCGATCAAACGAGGCCCGCCGCCGCCGCGGGCATTGGCGAGCGCCTCGGCGACGACGTGCCTGACGGCGATGACATCGTTGCCGTCGACCTGTTCGCCGCCGAAGCCGCAAGCGAAGGCTTTCTGGGCCAGGGTTCGGCTGGCGGTCTGGGCGGCGCGAGGAACCGATATGGCCCACTGATTGTTGTTGACGAGAAACACCAGCGGCAGTTTCCAAACGCCGGCCAGGTTCATCGCTTCGTAGACATCGCCCTTGGAAGTGGCGCCGTCGCCGAAAATGCAGAGCACGGCGCGTTGCTCGCCGCGCAGCTTGAAGGCGAGCGCCGCGCCGGCGGCGTGCGGCGCGTGACTGCCGACGGGAATGCTGATCGGAAAATCATGAACCGGACCGGCGAAATTGGAGCCGCGTTCGTCGCCTCCCCAATAAGTGAACAACTCGACGGCGGTCACTCCGCGCATGAACTGCGCCCCTTGTTCGCGATACGTCCCGGCCAGCACGTCTTCGTTCAGCATGGCGCCGCCGCCGCCGATGGTCACCGCCTCCTGACCCAAGGAGGAGGCGTAGGTGCCGAGTCGTCCGGTGCGTTGCAAGGCAATGGCCTTGGCGTCGAATGTCCGGGTCAGCACCATGGCCCGGTAGAGGCCGATGAGGGTTTTTGGGTCTTGCGCAAAAGCCGGAAGGGGCCCAATCACCTTGCCTTGGGAATCCAGGAAACAGGTGTGCTCAATCTCGATGTCAACATCCTCGGTCACGCTCTGGCCTTTCTCCGGATCACTTCGAAACCGTTTCCGTAGCGGTTCGCATCATAGCTTGGAAGGCTCGAGTCATGTCCAGAATCTTCGGTGGTATCTCGGTTTGACGAAGGTCCGCTTTTAGCCAACCCGGGCATTGGTCAAACGCCGTGGAGGGAAAACTCTTCCTATGGTTATGGGATTTAGATGCTGTCGCCGTGGATTTAAAGGTTATCTCACTACTGTCCCGTAAAAACCCAGGTGTGAGTCTACAACATATTGTTTTAAAAGAGAAATAGCCATTTTATGGGTGTCATCGACTTGAACCGCAAAACCAGCTCCAACATGCTCTCCCTTTGGATTTCCGAGGGAGAGAGCCATGTATGCCGGCAAACTTGTTTTCTCGCGGGTAATGGATCACCTGCCCATGCACGCCTTTCGGCGCTGCGTGTCGCGTTACCAAGGAGAGCGGTATGTAAAGCAGGTCCGTTGTCTCGACCAGCATCTCGTCATGGCGTTCGCCCAACCGACAAACAGCTACGCCGACTTCGCCCAAGTCCTGATCCGCATCGCCCGTCCGCTCCATGCCGGCGGGGACCTGGGTCTCGATGACGAGAAGGGACGGCGGCTCTTTGCCGCCGCGCAGGCGCGGCGATCCGGAAAGGCCGTTGCTTTGAGTTTCAAAAAGCTATCGGCACCTTGCGAACGGCTTGAGGGAGCTTGGTTTTTCGGTCAGCCACCAACTGGTGGGGCGGCTCCTTGATCGGCTTAGGTGACACAGACCACTAGGGCAAACGCGGTGGCTTTTTGTTCTTGGCAGCCGCTTTCTCGGCGGTGGCCTTGTCGGCGGCTTTCGTGTCGGCCGCCTCTTTGGCT
>JAUXMA010000209.1 GCA_030623425.1 Rhodospirillaceae bacterium | reverse complement strand
GCCCTGAGCGAGGCACAACAGGCCGACCTTTTGTCGCCCTGTGTTTCCCGTTCGAAATCCCGCGTGCTGGTCCGTGATCTGTAACGCCGGCTGGATGCGAGCTCCGCGGCGTACGAAACCGGCTTTTTTCACCGATGGAAAACCGCCACCGGGGTGGTTTTCCGCTTGCCCGACGCCGACCAATCTTGAAGTGCTCTAAACCAACAAAAGGATAAATTCGCCCGGCGGGGACAGGCCTATTTGCCGGCCGGTCCGAAGAAAGGGTGTATGACCCTATTCCCCGGCAGGATTCCCAGCCGCGCCACGGTCCCGGCATTGACCTCCAACACCGCCCGCGCCGGCCAGTCGGAACGGATCTTGGCCGGAGATAAAGGCACGGTTCGCTGGACGATGTTGATAATGCGGCCGTCGGCGGCGATGAAAATCATATCGAGCGGTAAAAAAGTATTTTTCATCCACATGACGGCCAGCCGTGGAGGCTGGAAATCGAACAGCATCCCGGCGTTCGGCGCCAGACGGCGGCGTCCTTGCAGTCCCTGCGTCTTTTGCTCCCAGGTCCGTGCCAATTCGACGGTAAAGACAAAACGTCCCCTGGCTGTCTCGACGGTCAACTCGGACGTCTCGAAAGGTGCGAGCGGGGCGGCCCGGACGCCGAAAACAACCGCCGTTGAAACCACCGCCGCCATCATCAGCATGTTCCCCGCAAAACGGTGTTTCACCGTAATTTTGTGCACTCCCATGCTGGAATTCCTACTTAGAGCCTATCCGGAGAAACCCACCAGCAGCGCCTTGTGGCCGACAAATCCTTTTCCGAGGATATGAAATGCCTTTATCCACACCCTAAGGGGGCCATCGTTCAGGCGTTGTTTGCATAGCATGGACAGGCAGCGGACACCAATTGAGGACTGCTCGCACGGCATGGTTACAGTTTTTCCGCCCCCGACAGCTTTTTGCGAACGATTTTTTTGCTGGCACAGGTTCCTTGACGAAACTATTCTCATGCCCCGGCAATACCCGCCAACGCGAACATTTCCGGCTTCCGCTAGGGAGATAGGGGAGACTGTTTTTGCTGCACAGGTTGAGTCTGGGGCTGGCTCTTTGCATTCTCTGGCTGCTGTTGTCCGGCCATTTTTTCTCGGCCCTGTTGCTTGGATTGGGATTGGCCTCGGCGACCGCCGTCGTCTTCATCGCCCACCGCATGGACGTCATCGACCATGAAGGCCATCCCGTTCACCTGGGCTGGCGGGCCACTATTTACTTGCCGTGGCTGCTGGCGGAAATTGTCAAGGCCAACATCGATGTCGCGCGGCGCATCATTCAACCCTCAATGCCTATCCGTCCCAATCTGCTGCGCGTCAAGGGCTCGCAGAAGAGCGAGTTGGGCAATGTCATCTATGCAAACTCGATCACGCTGACGCCGGGAACGGTGACCGTGGAACTTGAAGACGGCCTGCTCAGCGTCCATGCGCTCACCGCCGAGGCCGCCGAAGAGGTGCTAAGCGGCGAAATGGACCGCCGGGTCACCGCCATGGAGGGGCACGTGGAAACAGCCGCAAAGAAGGTGGAGTGATGTTTACCGCCGCCGCCGCCGCCATCCTCGTCACCATGGCGATCGCCCTGGTCCGGGCGCTCGTCGGCCCCACCGTCTTCGACCGCATCCTGGCGGTCAACAGCTTTGGCACCCTGACCATGCTCCTCATCGCCGTCCATGGGTTCTTGAGCGGCCGCCCGGAATTCCTGGACATTGCGCTGGTCTATGCGCTCATCAATTTCATCGGCACCATCGCCGTCACCAAATATGTCACCTTCAGCGACCTGGGCTACTCAGCCGACGAGGATGAGTCGGGAGACCTGTGATGGCGCTGATCGCCGACATTGTGAGCTGGATATGCCTGATCGCGGGCTCGCTGTTCGCCCTGATCGGCGCCATTGGCATCATCCGCTTGCCGGACGTCTTCGCCCGAATGCACGGGGCCGGGATCATCGACACCATGGGCGCCGGGCTGATCCTGGTCGGCTTAATGGTCCAGGCCGGCCTTACCATGGTGACGGTGAAGCTGCTTCTCATCTTACTGTTTCTCATGTTGACCAGTCCGACGACGACCCATGCCCTGGCGCGAGCGGCCCTGAACGGGGGCGTCAAGCCCCTGTTGGACAAAAAGAACGACGGGGAAGACGAACCATCGAAGACCTGATCAACATTGCGCTACTGCTGTTCATGACGGTAACGGCTTTCGCCCTGGTGCGGCTACGCAACCTATTCGCCGTCGTCATGCTGTCGGGGATTTTCAGCTTGCTGGCGGCGGTGCTTTACGTGGTGTTGGATGCGGTGGACGTGGCCTTCACCGAGGCCGCCGTCGGCGCCGGCATCGCCACCGTGCTCATGCTGGGAACTCTGGCGCTCACCACCAGCGTGGTTAAGGAGGCGCCGCAAAAGCCCATTGCCCCCCTGCTGATCGTATCATTGACCGGCGCGTTGCTGATCTTTGGCACCCTCGACATGCCGCCCTATGGAGACCCGAGCGCCCCCATCCACCATCACGTGGCGCCGCGCTACATCGAGAAATCAGGCAGCGAGGTCGGCCCGCCCAACATCGTCACCTCGGTGCTGGCCAGTTACCGGGGCTATGACACTCTTGGCGAGGTGACGGTCATCTTCACCGCCGCCGTCGGCGTTCTGATTCTTCTCGGCGGCGGCCGCCGGTCGAGGAAGAAACGCCGGACGGCCGGAAAAACCGGAGGTTAGGCAATGAAGTTCAAATCGATCTTGCGGGTCATATCCAAGCTGTTGATCCCGGCCATCATGTTGTTCGCCCTCTATGTGCAGTTCCACGGCGACTTCGGCCCCGGCGGCGGCTTCCAGGCCGGAGTCATCTTCGCCAGCGCCTTCATCCTTTATGCCTTGATTTTCGATATCGATACCGCCCGCAAGGTGGTCCCGGCGTGGGTGATGAGGGTGGGATTGGCCTCTGGCTTGCTGCTTTACGCCGGTGTCGGCGTGGCGGGGCTACTGCTTGGCGGCAAGTATCTCGATTACTCGGTTCTCGCCGACGAGCCCGTGCAAGGCCAGCATTTGGGGATCACCCTGATCGAGTTCGGCGTCGGCGTCACCGTCGCCTCGGCGATGATCACCATTTTCTACCTCTTCGCCAGCCAAAGCGAGCGGCCGGCGGACCGCTGAGTCATGGAATTCCCCGGCCTCTTCAACTACTGGATCGTCGTCGTTTTGATGATGACCGGTTTTTACATCGTCATCGCCCAGGGCAATCTTGTCAAAAAGGTGGTCGGCCTCAATATTTTCCAGGTCTCCGTGTTCGTGTTCTACATCTCGATGAGCAAGATCAGGGGCGGAACCGCGCCGATCCTGGATGAAGGCATCGAAATCTACACCAACCCGCTGCCGCACGTGCTGATCCTCACCGCCATCGTCGTCGGCGTCGCCACCACGGCGCTGGCCCTGGCCCTGGTGGTGCGCATCCGCGACGCTTACGGCACCATCGAGGAAGAGGAAATCGGACAGCTGGAGCAGGAGGAGGAGACGTGATCTCCGGCCATCTGCCCGCCCTTCAGGTGGTGTTGCCCCTGATGGCGGCGCCGCTTTGCCTGGTGCTCAGGCGCTCCACGACGACATGGGGCTTGGCCCTAGCGGCGACCTGGGGATCGCTGGCCATAGCCATCATGCTGCTCCTCCAAGTGCTCTCCACCGGCCCCGTCTCATATGAGATCGGCAACTGGGCGGCGCCGTGGGGCATCGAGTACCGGGTCGACATGGTCAGCGCCTTCGTTCTCGTCATCGTCGCCGCCCTTGGCTCCCTGGTCATGCCCTTTGCCCGCTTGAGCGTCGCCCGCGAGGTCGCCGCCGACCGCGTCTATTTGTTTTACACCATGTATTTGCTGAGCCTGGCCGGCCTGTTGGGCATGGCGATTACCGGGGATGTCTTCAACCTCTTCGTTTTCCTGGAGATTTCGTCGCTGTCGTCTTACGTGCTGATCGGTCTCGGCGGCGACCGCCGGG
>JAUXMA010000300.1 GCA_030623425.1 Rhodospirillaceae bacterium | reverse complement strand
GCGGAATTCGACATCAACAACATCATAGTCACCCAAGACGGCGACGACGCCTTGGTCACCTTCGGCGACGTCAGCGACTTTTCGGTGACCGTCAAGGGCGCTCTGAAGAACACCTCCGCCGAGGATATGCAAAATGATCTGCAGGACAACAACGCAAGCGATGGTAGTTACTCGGTCACCAGCGACAACGATACCGTCACCATCACCTTCGACGGTACCAGCTGAATCGCTGCCCTCCACGGGAACCCCTTCCCGGGAACAAGGCCGGCTCACGGGCCGGCCTTGTTCCTTGCGCACACTTCTCGCGCATGTCTGAGGTAACGCGCGGAACCCGTGTCTAGGAGGGCTGTTATTCGTCGGCGCTCTCGGGGCGTTCGCGGTAGTGGGCCCACGTTTCCATGCCGCCCCGGTTGTCCAGGAAATTGACGAGGGCGGATACCGGCTTGCGATCGAATTTGCTGTTGGATTCCTCCAAAAGAATCCTCGAGACCTTCTCGAAAGTCATGGCGCCGCGATAAGCGCGCGGGCTGATCATGCCGATGAAGGCGTTGGCGACGGCGAGGACGCGCGCCGGTAGAATGATTTCCTCCTCGCGCAGACTCAACGGCCCGGTGCCGTCCCATTTCTCGCCCATTTGCTCGATGGTGTCGACGACCGGCCCGTCGAAGGGCACGTTTCTCAGGAGATCGGCGCTGACCAAATAGCTGTTGGCGAGCATGTCGCGTTCCTCGGCCAAAAGACCGTCTGTCTTCGTCAACAATTCCTGCGGCACGAAGATTTTTCCGATATTCATCAGACAGCCGGCGATTTCGGACGTCTTGCCGACGAGTTCCGGCGTATTCATTTCCCCGGCGATGGCGAGGGAGACCTCGGCGATCCGCGTCGAGTGGTGGGCCGAGAAGGGATCCCGCCGGTCGACGACGCTGACCAGGGTGTTGATGAGCTGCTTCAGCATTTGTTCGCTACGCCGGCGTTCACGGGTCAACTCGGTGATATCGTCAAGGACCATCAGCACGCCGGGCGGATGATCCCGGTCGCCGCGCAGAGGAATATGATCGGATTTAATGATTTGCAGGTCTTCGTCTTCGTCTTCGCCTTCGTCGCCGAAAGTAAAAATGTGGGATTGCCGTTCCTTGTCGGTGTCGTCGGAATCGGCGAAACTCCTCAAGATGCGGTCGTTGATATCGGCGAAGACCTTGGCCTTGACGGGACCGATGACGCTGGCCATGGTCTTGCCGAGCATGTCGTCGGCCGGAATCCCGGCTTCGTCGGCGGCGGGTTGATTGGCGAAGGTATAGGTGGTGGCGCCGTCGACGGCGGCGATGACGGTGGGCTGGCTGTTGGTGACCAGGCGCATGAACTTGGACATGTTCTCGAAGCGCTCGGCGGCGATGCGGGATTTTTCCAGCGCCGCCGTCGCCCGCATGGAACTGCCGTGGCGCCACACCGCGACGATGGTGACGCCGATGCCGCCGATGACCAGCAAGGCCACGGTGAGGATGGTTGTCAGCCGGGTTTCGGTATCGGCGAGGGCCTCCGCCCGCGAGATTTTGCGGACCAGCAGCCAAGGCAGATTGGCGATCGGCCTGGAGGTTACGAGCACTTCCTCGCCCGCATAACCCTGTTTTATGGCAAAGCCGCCGGGGGTGGCCAGCGCGAACGAAGCCGCCAGATCCGGCGTGTCGAGCGCCATGGAGCGTTTCAGCGCCTCCGTGCCGTCGGCCAGCGGCGAAAGGTATTCCACCATATTGGAAGCGGATCGGACAAGATAGGTCTCGGTTGTCGTTTCGGTTTCTCCCGGTTGTTCGAGGCGATCGAAAAGCTCCTTGCCGATGATCCGCATGCCGACCACGGCGCCGATGCCTTCGGTGCCTTCGCTTTCGTCCTGGACGGCGAACACCGGCAAGGAGAAGCCCATGGTCGGCAAGTTGCTGGCGCCCATGTAGATATCGATCATCGCCGGTTCGCCGGACAGGGCCTTGGCCACCGCCTTGCGGATTTTTCCGCTCACCGGCGGCATTCCGGAGGTGCTGACCAGGGAGCGGCCGCCGGCATCGACAAGGCCAATTCCCGCGACACCGACCCTTTCGATGTTGGCGGCGACCTCGCCGGCCGCCGGCGGCGGTTTGAAGCCGGCACGATCGGCCGTCGCGATCAGCAGATTGCGCAGGTAGCTGGCCTGAGCCGGTTCGTCGGTTACATCCGAGCGGTTCCCCTCGGCCATGGCCAATTCGGTCATGTAGAGCTGAAGCGAGGCGTTTTCGGTCAACTCCCGCATGACGGCGAAGTTCTGCTCCACCCACTCGTTGACGGCCGCCGAGCGGCTATCGGCGACGATGCCCAGCCGGACTTGCCATGCCTGCAAGTCCCGTTGACGCTCCCGGTCAATGAAATAGAAAGTGAAAGCAACCGCCGCCACGGCCACCGCCAGCATGGCGGCGCCAATGCCGACGGCCGTCCAGTTCGTGCGTCCGGTGATTTTTCCTTCCGATTCGGCTTGATCGGCCATGCCGCCCTCCCCTGTGACCTAGTGGTTGTTCTTGTTTAGCAGCAGTTGCTTGTATCATCCCACTGAAAATTACGCTGTTCCGTAAATCCCTGGAATGCGGCGGCGGCAATGCGGGGAAAGGAGGCTTGAATTGAAAAAGCCCACTTTCACAAATTGTTACGGCATCGCGTGGGAGACGCAAGGACTAAACTCGCGGGCAAATAGAAAATTCCGCCCGCGGCGGCGGCTTGCGAAGCCGGCATCACATTCGGGTGAAGGGCGCCCGATCGGACTTGCCGCCACCCCTCGGAAACCTGTATAATATAAGGG
>JAUXMA010000021.1 GCA_030623425.1 Rhodospirillaceae bacterium | reverse complement strand
CGGAGCTCCGCGAAGGCGGCGCGCCGGAGCCGCCGATGATTGCCCCACAGGATCACCGAGACCACCAGCTCGCGGTCGAGGAGCTTCACGTTGCGGGGGTTCAGATAGGCCCAAGAATAGGTCTCCCGAAAGTAGGCTGGCACCTCCGGAGCCGCGGGCCGGGGCGGCGCCTCGGTGGCGGCGATGGCGGCGAGCGGGCCGGCGCCGAAAGAATGCCTGCCTTGCTCCGTTGAGAGCTTCAGTGGGCCGGACGGTCGCTTCCATGATCGGATCCCCATTTCTGTTTTGCCTACTTTAAGCTCTATTCATCGGGCAGCGGCCGAAGATCCACCTCGCGGTGGACCAGGTTGTAGTGGCACTCCATACAGGTTTCTTTTCTCTTCAGCGCTTTTTTATGGGCGTTCTGGCCCCGTTCACGCTTGGGTTTGATCTCCTCTTCGATATGGCAGGTGCGGCAAGGGCTGCTGTCGGCGGCCAGCATGGCGTCACGTACCTTGTAGGCTTTCTTGGCGATTGGCGGGTAGTATGGGCCGGCCCGGTCTTTGTCCCAATCGCGCCAGTTTCCGAACAAGTCGGTGTTGCTGAAAATGTGGGTGTAGACGAACAGCGACGCCACATTTCCTTCGGGCAGGTGACATTCGACGCACCGCGCCGGCCGGCCATCGGGCGTCGCCGCATGCACCTTGGTGACGGCCGGCTTGGCCACGGGATCGTACTCCCCGTCGTCATGACAGCCCAAGCAAACCACTTGATTGGCGGCGATGGAGCGGGTCGCCGGCTCGAAACCAAAGACGGCGAAGATCAGCGCCACGGCCGCGACCACCGCGGCGGCGCCTCGCCGGCCAATCCCTTTGAATATCCTGATCATGGTCGTCTTTCTCGCGGAGCATGCGTGAAAACGTTCGAGCGGACCCGGCGGGCGACAAGGCGCCGGGCTCGATCAGCAAAGTTCCCGCTAGTTGAGCTTCACGGCGGCGATATCGGCGTTGACGCCAATGCCGATCGACATCGGCCACGAAACGTGGTGGCCCCGGGTCGTGATATTGTCGTCGTGCACCGCGAAACCGAATGTGTAGACACCGCCGGCCTTCATGATCTTGTCATCTTCGGGATGGCCGGTGTCGAGCTTGCGGGTCCACAGCACCGTCCACATGCCGTCCTTCCACGTGCCTATGACATTGCCGTTATCGGCGGCCGATCCCTTGGCGCCTACGCGGCTGACGTAGTATTCAGGGATCATGTCGCCCTTTTTCCAGCCCGCCTTCGGATCGAACGGCACGGCGTTCTCCTCTGCTACGAGGGAGCTTGGCTTCGAGGTGTCACGAATACCGGCCATGGTCCGCGATTTGAACCCAACCGTCTTCTCGTCGAACATGTACTTTGGTTGTTTCGCGGCTTTGTCCCAATTCTTGCCGTAGACCTTATTTCCGGCGTCGAACAGGCGATATTGAAGGACATAGCCGTCGTCGGCCATGCCGCTGGGCCGTGAGCGATGGGCCCGGAACTGCATCAGGTCGACGAAGCCGCCGCTGGCCTTGACCTTGGCGATATCTTCCGCGGACTTGGTTTTGCGCCAGGTCGGCTTCTTGCCGATACGCGAGGCGGGCAGATACTTGCGGACATCCTTCTTGTGCAAGACCTTGCCCAATAGCGGATGCGACTTGACATCATCCGTCTTGGCTAGATTCTGCATATCGCGCATGCCGACGTGGCAAGTCAACCAGCAACCAAGCTCGGCGAACATCGGCACCGACCCGTCGTCGATCATCATCGACAGGCGGTCCTCGTAGATGGCCGGTTGGCCCTCGCCCCACACCTTCTTGTGCAGCCGCGGCCAACCAATCACCTCCCACGTCTTGCCGTTGTAGATCCAGTGCGGATGGGCGGTGCCTGGATAGGGATTGCGCGTCTTCCACTGGAAGCGCAGATAAAGGTTGTCGCTATCGTGAGCGGCCTGGACCGCCAGGTTAATGACCGCCTGCTTGCTGGCGATCGGATGCGGTTCAAGCCTTTTGCCGCTGACGATCAACTCCCCGATCTCCTGTTCCTCGTCCTCGTGGCAGGAAACGCAGCTATCGCCCTGCGCCGTCTTCTTTTGGGCGCGCTTGTGCGCCGGGCTGCGCAGCCACTGATAACTGGACTGACCGGGGTAGAAGAGCTTGACGGTCTTGGCGGGGATTTTCGACCAATCCGCCGGCGGGGCGGATTGCGCGGGTGTCGAAACAACGGCCACTGCCATTATCACGGCCGCCACGGTTATTGTATTCCTGATTAACGGTTTCATGGGGGTTCTCCTTATACTTTCATTTCCCGCAGTGCCACCGATTTTTATAGTATTAAATTCTTATATAACATCAATGGCTGGCTTGAGAAATGATCTGAATCAAGTCCGCCGATATTTCTCAAATGACCTCGGAAATGCCGGTCATTGGACCGTCCCGGCGCGTCCATGGGCGACGTCTAAGTATCCCGTTGTTCCTTCTCGAAGCCGGACAGCACCTGGCGGACCAGGGGCACGGTGATGTTGCGGCGGGTGGCCAGGGAGCGGGCGTCGATCGCCGCGACCAGGCACCGCGCCGCCTCGAAGGAGCGTTCCATGCGGGCCAGCATGTAATCGACAATCTCGCCGTCGATCCTCAGTTGGCGGTCGCTGAAAAGTTTTACAACAACCGCCGCGATGAGGGCGTCGTCGGGCGGCTCGATGCCGATCGCCGGGGCGGCGTTGAGACGCGAGCGAAGGTCGGCGAGCGCCACCCGCCAGCGGGCCGGCGGGCGGCGCGCCGTCAGCATCATCCGGGAACCGGTTTCCTCGGCCGTGTTGTAAAGATGCAAAAGCGGTTCCTCGAGAGCGGTATCGAGAAAGGCCTCCGTGCCGTCAAGCAGGCAGGCCGAAGCGCCTTCGAGAAGCTGCGGCGGTTCCGTCCGGGCAAGTTTTTCCGGGGTGATGGCCCGTCCTTCGCTCAAACTCAGGAAGACTTGGCCCAGATGGGTCTTGCCGCAACCGGCGGGGCCAAAGAGGATCAGCGCCGGCATTGGCCAGTCGGGCCAGCGATCGATCCAGGCAACGGCCTCGGCGTTGCTGGGCGCGACCAGGAAATCCTCGCCCGACAAAGCCGGTCGGTGATCGAAAGCCAAAGGCATCTGCCGATAAGCGCTCACCGCCCATCCTTGTCGGCGGCGGCGGCTTGCGAAGCTTCGGCGGGCGCCGCCCGCGAAGACTCTTCGCCGCGATAGAAACGGCTTCGCAAATACCGCTCGACGGCGAAGCGGACCATGACGCCGATCACGGCGGCCGCCGGCACCGCCAGCAAAATGCCGGTGAATCCAACGAGGGAGCCACCGGCCAGCAAGGCGAAAATGATCCAAATGGGTTGCAGGCCCACCCGGTCGCCCACCAGCTTTGGCGTCAGAACGTAACTTTCCGCCGCATGGCCGACGAGAAAAACCACCGCCACCAGGACGACCGGCGTCCATTCGGAGAACTGGACCAACGCAATACCCATTGCCGCGGCGATCCCCGCCAAGGCGCCGACATAAGGAATGAACGAGATCAAACCGGCGCCGATGCCGACCAGAAGTCCGGATTGAAGCTCCACCAGGGTCAGGCAGACGCCGTAGAAACCGGCCAAGACCAGGCAGACGCTCGCTTGCCCGCGCACGAACCCGGCGATGGTGCGGTCGATTTCCGCCACTTGCACGCGGATTGTCGGCGCCGGTTCACGGGGCAGCAGATCGTCCAGACGGGCAACGATGAGATCCCAATCGCGCAACAGGTAGAAGGCGACAACCGGCGTGATGAGCACTAAAGACAGGAGTTGAAATAACGCCAGGCCGCCTCTCCATAAACCGGCGAGCAGACCGAGGACCCATTGCACGGCCTCGCTGGCGAAGGATCCGGCCGCGTCGCGCAGCCGCTCGAGGGTGTCGGGAGGAAGGTCGGCCCGCATCTGTTTCAGGAGAGGCTCGGCCTGAAGGCGGAGCGTCTCGATCAGATCCGGTAAACGGGTGAAAAGCCCGACCACCTGGCCTTGCAACAGCGGAAACAGAAAGACCGCCAGAGCTACCGCCGCGACGAAGAAGGCGGCGAGAATGAGGACCGTCGCCAATGTCCTGGAAGCGCCCCATTTCTCCAGACGGTCGGCGACCGGGTCAAGGAAATAGGCCACGGCCATTCCCGCCACGAAAGGAAACAGCACGCTGCTGAGCAGGGAAAGCAGCACCAAGAACACCGCCAAGCCGGTAAACCAGATGGCGGCGTGCGTTCCCCTTGTCACTTTTGGTCCTCCATGTCGGCGGCGCGGCCGGTCCATTTGACCACATAGAGCAAACCGGAAAGAACCGTGGTCACGGCGACAAAAACGGCCATGACGTCGACGACCCCCGGATCCCTGACTTCAAAGCCGTTAAAGCCAAGGGCGACGGCGGCGAGTATGATTTGGGCAACGGTGTTGACCTTGCTGATTTTCAGGGGTTCCATGGTCAGCGAATGGGTCAAGGTTTCGAACAAGAGGGCGCCGCCGACGATCACGGCATCGCGGAAAACCACCAGGATCACCAGCCAGATTTGCAAAAGTCCTACTTGCCCCAAAGTGACGAAGACGCTGACCAGGAGCGCCTTGTCGGCAATCGGATCGAGGAATTTCCCGAGTTCGGTTTCGGCGTTGAAGCGTTTGGCGATGAACCCGTCGACCGCGTCGCTGACGCCGGCGGCGATGAATAGCCAAAAAGCACCCTGGATTTTACCCTCCAGGATCAGCCAAACGGCGACCGGCACGGAGAGCAGGCGGCCGAGAGAGATGAGGTTGGGAATATTCACGGGTTTAGCGCATGTCTATGTTGATGAGAATCGGCGCCGGGCGGGGGAGCGGGCTGGCGCCGACCAATCTTGAAATGCTCTAGCGCCCCGGCTCCGATCTGCGCGAACCGGTGAGGCATTAGGTTCCCCCTTGCCGGGCAACGGGGGACAGCCCCAGAATCCAGTTGTCGCCTTCCCTGGCAATGATCAGGTCGGCTTGTTCCAATGCCAGGGCAAGTTGTTCCGGCTCGCCGATGTAATGCAGGTTGACTCTCACTTCGTCTCGGGACAACAGCACAAGATCGACACGGCTTATGACGGCGACACCGGCGAGATGTTGGCGCACCTTGAGCCAGTCTGCCAATCCCCCGATCCGCACCGTCACCGCCACCACGGCCTGTTGACCGAATTGCAACAGGTTGTCCCGCTTCCAGTTATCATCGACCTGGCTGATCAGCTCGTTCGCCGCCCGTATCAACAGGCTTTGCAGGTTTTCGCCGGCGACCGGGGAAAAGGTCTTGACCATGGTCTGTTCCACTTGCGCCGTACCATAACGGGTCACAAAGACCTCCAGGTCGGACTGGCCACGGGCATTCATGCGCAAAGCCCCATGAGCGACGAGGGTATCACCGGCGCCATAACGCGCCGCAATGGCGTCCAAGCGCTGAATGTCACCGTTTAGCGCCTGTTCGGGCCCGATAGCGGCAATGTCCGGCAGGTCTCCCCGCGGCAGCACCAGCGGCACCAGGCCGTCTTGCTCCGGAAACGCCCTCCAGGCTTCCCGCCAAGGATTGGGATCGTCGAACAGGAGCAGCGCGCCCGCCGCTTGATAGACGGGCAGGACCAGGACCGGTTTTGAAAGGGTCTCGGCGAAAGGAATGCGATCGTTGATCAGCAACCGGCGCAGGGCTTCATTTTTGAAGCGGAAATTCAGAATCGCAATGTAGCGCACCGCCGAGACTTTTTCTTCGGCGACGGAGAAGTCTTTCACATAGGCCGAAATCTCGTCTCGGCTCAATTCAGGCAAGCGGGCATGATCGGAACGCAGAGTCAGGCGCTCAAGGAGCCGGCGGAAAGCGGTGGCCTCGCCGCCGGCGAGCGCCATTTCCCGCGCCGCCGTTGCCGTTTCGGCGGTGACGTCGACAGCGACTGCGCGGATCTCGAAGACGTTCTGCTCTTGCGCCGGCGCCGCCTGGGTGGCGGCCAACGGCAAAACCAAGTACACCAAGACAACGGTGACGACCCGGCGCCGAGCGAGAGGCCTGCGGCGATCGATCATTGCATAGAGTCCTTGATACGGTATTTTCGACCCCCTGAGAGGTAGGTAATTTAACACACCATGGCCAAGGAAAAAGGTATTAGCGCTTTTCGCTACAAGAACGCCGGCGTCGATATAGATGCCGGCGCCGACCTTGTCGAGGCCATCAAGCCCCTGGCGCGATCCACGCACCGCCCAGGTGTCGCTTCGGACCTTGGCGGTTTCGGCGCTCTGTTCGACCTCAAGAACGCCGGCCACGGCGATTCTATCCTGGTCGTCAGCACCGACGGGGTCGGCACCAAGCTGAAAGTAGCCGTTGCCGTGGGCAAACACGACACCGTCGGCATCGACCTGGTCGCCATGTGCGTCAACGACCTGGTGGTGCAAGGCGCCGAGCCGCTGTTCTTCCTCGACTACGCTGGCGGCGGCGTCAAGGCGTTGGCCCATATCACCGGCGGCGGGCTGGTCGAAAATATCCCCCGTGTCCTCCCCGCGTCCCTTTGCGCCGAAATCGACGCCACGTCCTGGACCCCGCCCGAGGTCTTCACTTGGCTGGCCAAGACAGGCGACATCCAGGCGGACGAGATGACGCGGACCTTCAATTGCGGCATCGGCATGGCGGTGGTGGCGGCGGCGGAGCGGACGGCCGAGGTCACCGCGGCCTTGACGCGGCAAGGGGAAACCGTGATCCCCATCGGAACCGTCAAAGCGCGTCCTGAAAACGGCCCGGCGGTCGTTATCAAAGGGGTGGGGGAAGCATGGGCCGGATAAAATTGGCCGTCTTGATTTCCGGCCGCGGCAGCAACCTGCAATCCCTGATCGAGGCTTGCGCCGACGAATCCTTTCCGGCCCGCATCGTACAGGTGATTTCCAACGTTCCCGGCGTCGCCGGGCTGGCGCGCGCGGAGGCGGCCGGCATCCCGGCGGCCGTCGTCGATCACAAAGGTTTCGAGGATCGGCAAAGCTTCGAGGCGGGACTCAGCGAAGTCCTTGAGAAAAGCGGGCCGGATTTGATCTGTCTGGCGGGTTTCACGCGCTTGTTGACCGACGGTTTCATCAATCCCTGGCGTGACCGGCTGGTCAACATCCACCCTTCGTTGCTGCCGGTGTTCAAGGGCGCGCACGTGCACGAGCAGGTCGTCGAATCGGGGGCGCGCTTTTCCGGCTGCACGGTTCATTTCGTCCGCCAGGACATGGACGACGGCCCGATCATCATCCAGGCCGTCGTACCCGTGCACGGCGACGATGACGCCGATGCCTTGGCCGCCCGGATCCTTGCCCAGGAACACCGCATCTATCCGTGGGCGGTGCGGCTGTTTGCCGAAAAACGGCTGCGCATCGCCGGCGGGCGCGTCCTCATCGACGGCGCCGAGGCGCCCGAAGGAGCGCTTGTGAATCCCCGCGCCGATGGCGGCCGGCGAAAATAAACCAAGCAAGTGATTTACGGCGCGCAATGTTGGAACGCCGCCCGCAGGCCACTAGGATTCATTCTCAAAGCCGGAGGCGGCCGCGTCAGAACGGGCTTTGCATCAACCGACGATTTCCGCCTCGGCGAAGAAAAAGGTGATTTCCTTGGCCGCGGTATCCGGCGAATCGGATCCATGCACCGAGTTTTCCTGAACGTTGATGCCAAGCTCCTTGCGGATGGTGCCCTCTTCGCCATTAGCCGGATTGGTGGCGCCCATGATTTGGCGGTTCTTGGCAATGGCCTCTTCACCTTCAAGGACCTGGACCACCACCGGACCGGAAATCATGTAATCGCAGAGTTCATTGAAAAAAGACCGTTCGGCATGGACGGCGTAAAAAGCCTCTGCCTGTTGACGGGTCAGGTGAAGACGCTTCTGGGCGACAATGCGCAGCCCGGCCTCTTCGAAAAAGGCGTTGATCTTGCCCGTGATGTTACGGGCCGTGGCGTCCGGCTTGATGATCGACAAGGTGCGTTCGACATCCATGCCCTGAAAACCTCATTCGGATTTGAAATGTGATTGAAACGAAAGTATTCCCCAACTTCCGCCCAGCCGGGCTCTTGTCAGGGCTTCTGTTCTCCGATATCTGGGCAGGAGCCGCGGGTTATATCCTTAATCCATGGCCGGGGGCAACCGAATCCTGGCAGTGACATTTAATTCGGTGACAGCATACTAATTTCCAAGCCTTGCCATTTGCAATCAAGCGGAAAGGCGGAAATTAGTATGCTGTCACCGAATTTCCGTTACTTCTTGATAACCTCGGTTATGGTGATGCCCAGCCGGTCTTCGATGACAACCACCTCGCCCCGGGCCACCAGTTGGTTTTCGGCGCGAAGCTCAATCGAGTCGCCGACGCGCCGATCCAATTCGACGACGGCGCCGCGGCCCAATTTGAGGATCTGGCTCACCTTCATCACCGCCGTTCCGAGAACGGCGGTGATGTCGACGGAAATATTGTAGGCGGCTTCCATCTTGCCATCGGCGGGGGCAGCTACCCTGTCGTCGGCGTCTGCGGCTTTTGAGTCGTCTTCGTCAGCCATCACCATTTCCCACCCGCCCGATACGGGAAACGCCAATTATCGCACCGCCCTGAAGATTGGCCGCGAGGCCCGGCCGTGAAACGAAAACCATGATTTCCAATCTGTTCACGACATGACGGTTATACGAATTTCATTCCCGTTGACGCGGATTGTTTAGGTTGTTCATTAAGGCGTCATTAATGTAGCTCCGATCCGCCGCCGCGTCCATCACCGGTTGCCCCCGCGAGGGTCGAAATCGCTAGCGGCGGCGGCCGCAAAAGCGCCTTATCCTTGGCCCAGGACCGTGACCTCGACGGTTCTTCGCCGGGCGCGGACATCGTGGTTGACGAGGATGGCCTGTTGCCAGGTTCCGAGACGGACGCTTCCGTCGCGGACCGGCAGCACCAGCGACGGCCCCATCAGCGCCGCCTGGACGTGGCTGTGGCCGTTGCCGTCGTGCCAAGCCAGTTCGTGCGCGTATTCGATTCCCGGCGGCGCCAGCCGCTCGATAGCCCGCTTGAAGTCCTCCACCGCTCCGGCTTCGTACTCGATGGTGGTCAGCGAGCCGGTCGAGCCGACGACCGTGGCCTGGGCCGAGCCCTTGCCGACGCCGGAGGCGGCGACGATGCGGCCAATTTCGCCGGTGACGTCGGCGACGTCGGGTCCGGCCTTGAGGGCCACCTCGAACGAACGGCAATAAACGATCAATTCCATCGCAGCCTCGTTTCCTTGAAATCCCCGGCCGCCGCCGCCGACGGGGCCCTTTCGGCCAAGCGGTACTATATCGCCGCCAAGCGGTTCAGGGCCTCGGTGAGTTTGCTCCGCGCCCGGGCCGCTTCGGCGCGGCGCTGGCGTTCGGTGTCGACGACGGCGGCCGGCGCCTTGGCGGTGAATTTGGCGTTGGCGAGCTTGCGGTCATGTTCGCCGATCTCGCCGTCGAGCCTGTCGATTTCCTTCTCCAGGCGGGCCTTTTCCGCCGCCAGGTCGATAACCTCGGCAAGGGGCAGAATCACCGTCGCCTCGTCAAGGACATCCTGGACGGCGCCTTTCGGCGCCTCGCCGTCCAAGGGTTCGATCGACGCCAGCCGCGCCAGGGTGATGATCAGACCGCGATGGCTTTCCATGCGGGCCGTGGCGGCGGCGCTCAAGTCCTTGAGCAAAAGCGGGATTTTCGCCGCCGCCGGGACGTTCATCTCGGCGCGGACGGCGCGGACGTTGGAGATCAGGCGCACCACCCAGTCCATTTCCGCCGCCGCCGCTTCATCGATCAGCGTCGCCGGCAGGTCCGGCCATGGGGCGGTGATCAAGGGACCATGGCGCTCGGCCGCCAACTGTTCCCACAGCTCTTCGGTGATGAAGGGAATGATGGGATGGAGCAAATGCAAAAGCCGGCCGAGGACCCAGGCGGCGGTGGCGCGGGTTTCTTTGACGGCCTCTTCATCGCCGCCCTGGAACATGGGCTTGGTGAATTCCAGGTACCAGTCGCAAAAAGTTCCCCAGGTGAATTGATAAAGCGCCGCCGCCGCCTCGTTGAAGCGGTAGTCCTCGATGGTGGCGGCGGTCGTGGCGGCGGTTTCGGCGAGCTTGCCGATGATCCAACGATTGACCGTCAAGCCGGCCGAGAGCGGATCGAAGCCGGCGCCAAGCCGGCAGCCGTTGATCTGGCAAAACCGCGCCGCGTTCCACAGCTTGGTGGCGAAGTTGCGGTAGCCCTCGACCCGGCTTTCCGACAGCTTGACATCGCGGCCCTGGACGGCGAAAGCGGTCAGCGTGAAGCGTAGCGCGTCGGCTCCGTATTTGTCGATCAGTTCGATGGGATCGATGACGTTGCCCCTGGATTTCGACATTTTGTGTCCCTTCTCGTCGCGGACCAGGGCGTGAATATAAACGGTATGAAACGGCACGGAGCCGAGGAAATGCAACCCCATCATCATCATCCGGGCGACCCAGAAGAAAATGATGTCAAAGCCGGTGACCAGGACGTCGGTGGGGTAGTAACGCTTGACCTCGGGCCGGTCGGCGGGCCAGCCGAGGGTCGAGAACGGCCACAGCGCCGATGAGAACCAGGTGTCGAGAACGTCGGCGTCGCGGACCAGTTCCACCTCCTTGCCGTAGTGTTCTCCGGCGGCCTCCAGAGCCTTCTCCTCCGTCATTTCGACGAAGACTTCGCCGTCGGGGCCGTACCAAGCGGGGATCTGGTGCCCCCACCAGATCTGCCGGGAGATGCACCAGGGCTGAATGTTGCGCATCCACTCGAAATAAGTCTTCTCCCACTGCTTGGGCACGAACCGGGTGTCGCCCTTTTCCACCGCCTCGATGGCCGGTTCGGCGAGGCGCCCGGCGTCGACGAACCACTGGTCGGTGAGCCAGGGTTCGATGACAACGCCGGAACGGTCGCCGTAGGGCACCATCATCAGGTTGTCCTCGGCCTTTTCCAAGAGACCCAGGGATTCCATTTCCTTGACGATGGCGTCGCGGGCCTCGTAGCGGTCGACGCCCCGGTAGTGTTCCGGCGCGTTGTCGTTCATCCGCGCATCGCCGTCCAAGACGTTGATCATCGCCAGATCGTGGCGGCGGCCGACCTCGAAGTCGTTGAAATCATGGGCCGGAGTGATCTTCACCGCGCCGCTGCCCTTGGTCGGATCGGCATATTCGTCGGCGACGACGGG
>JAUXMA010000233.1 GCA_030623425.1 Rhodospirillaceae bacterium | reverse complement strand
GTCGAAAAGATGGCACCACAGGTACCAAACGTTGGTGAGGGTCAGAAATAACGTATTCATCATATTTTTCCTTAGCGCATTCTCTCTTCGATTGTCGGCACCTGTATGCCACGATGGCAAGCTTAGCGCAGTGACATGCCTCACAACGCAAAAGCCGCCATTTTCCGGACCCTTGCGAGGGCATTTGGCTATCCCGTAAGATTCACGTTAAGTTCCTTTCCGCTCTACCTCGATAAGTTAGAGCAAACTCTCCAGATTGATGGATCGCCTTTGGCGATTCCAATCAAACTGGATTCATCGGCCCGGCGGTTGCCGATCGATTCTTCCGCGGTGGCGAAAAAAACGCTGATCAACGGCCGGTTTCGCCATGCCGCCAGACTTGGCGCGACCGGCGGCTGATTGGGCTCGCCCGGTTCCGCGCCGGCGACGGGAAAGCCGACCGATAAGGGCCTGTCGCGCCCCGGTCAATGGCGCCCCGGTTAGTTGTAACCGTAATACCAGCGCGTCGTTCCCGCGTGAATGTTGTTCACCGAATGGACCGCGTGGCGCGGAATGAATACCTCGTCGCCCGCCTCGGCGACGACTTGCTTTTCGCCGACGGTCATTTCCAGCCGCCCCTCGGCGACGCTAACCAGCTCGTCGGTGGCGTGGACGAAATCGATCCATTGCCGGCCCGGCGGGTCGATGAACAGGTCACAGGAATAGCCCCTCGCCCGCCAGTCGGCGGCGACGACGGCGGCGTCGACGGGGCAGGGAAATTTTTTTCTGATCACCAGTTCCGTCATGGCCCGATTTTCACGAAACACCGCGCTTGGCGCAAGACATGGTTCATCACCTTGCGGGTCGGCGCGGCCGCACCTATATCAGATCTGACGGCGGGCGCCGAAACCGGGTCCGCACGTCGATCGCAGTTGGAACTTGGCGAAAATCGCGGGTTCCTGGACACCTATCGCTCATAAGGAGGATACGCCATGCGTGCTTATGATTTCTCTCCCCTGTTCCGTTATTCCATTGGTTTCGACCGGATGCAGCACCTTTTGGACGCCGCCTCGGCGCGCGCCGAGACGGCGCAAACCTATCCGCCGTACAACATCGAAACCGTCGGCGAAGACACTTACCGGATTACCGTCGCGGTGGCGGGATTCCACGAGGACGATCTCGATGTGACCGTCAAGGACAACAGCCTCGCCATCACCGGCAAGGTGATGAGCGCCAACGACGAAAGAGCTTACATTCATCACGGCATCGCCGGCCGTTCGTTCCGTCTTGGCTTTGATCTTGCGGACCACATCAACGTGCTTGCCGCCAACCTTGAAAACGGCATCCTGCACGTCGATCTCGAGCGCCAGGTTCCCGAGGAATTGAAGCCGCGCAAGATCGAAATCAAAGCGGGTCCGGTGGCTTCCTTCACCAAAAAGGCCAAGAAACTGATCGGATCGGCCACCAATAAAGCTGCCTGAACAGCATTGAACCTGGTCGTGAATAGGGCGCGCCGGCGATGTTCGGCGCGCCCTATCACCTTCGCGCTTGTTTAGACTTGAAATGCTCTAACACGAAGTTCCCCGCGTTTTTTGTGCGCAATACTTTGATAATACTGGTGATTTCCTGATTATGCCTTTCCCGGTACTGGGAACGCTTCAATGAGCCCGAAGGCGCGTTTGTGGAGCGGGGTCGGTTCGGTGAGTTGTTGGAAGGCGGGGGCGTCGGGGTCGGACTTGAGGCGGCGGAGGTGCCTGCAAAGGGTGCCGAGGTCGGCCAGCAGGGTCTCGAAGCTGTGTATGGGCAAGCCCGTCGGGGGTGGAGCGCAACGCCTTCTTGCGTTTCGCCGAGGCCGAGGGCTCGGCCGGCGCCACCGGGTCCCTTGTCTTGCGCTCCGCGTCCAGCTCCCCGTCGTCGAACAGCAAGGGAGCCAGGGCCTTGCGCAGGTGCCATTCCACGTAGTAGGCGAGCAGGCAGAGGAAGATGTGCGCCCGCACCCGCCGCTCGTCGCGGTGGCGGATGGGGCGGATGGGGCGGATCAGGACATCGACGCCCTTCAGGCAGCGGAAGGCCCGTTCCACATGGGCCAGGTCCTTGTAGCGGCGCACCGCGTCGCCGGTCGGCAGGCGCTCGCCGGACTCGCTGGTGCGGATCACGTAGATGCCGTCGAGTTCGGCCTCGCGCCGGATCGAGGCTTGCCGCCGATCATAGGCAAACACACCGTCGCCCATGGTCACCTGGAAGTGCTTGCCCATCTTGAAACGGTTGATCACGGCTCCCACCTTGCGCCCGATCTCGGCCCCGTCAAGCGGCCTGCGGGTGCGCCTTCGCACCTGGCGAACGATCTTGTCCAGTTGCCGCTCGGTGGCCGCCAGCGGGTCCTCGCGCTTGCGCCGCCTTTGGTCCGCCAGCAGGGGGTTGTAACAGGCGACCAGCCGCCCGCCGGGGAACGCCGGCGAGGCGATCCCGGCGATGTTCCTGCCGTCGAACAGCGACAGTTGCAGCGCCCCTTCGTCGGCCAGGCCGCGGACGGCGGAGGCGCGCAGGGCCGAAATCCGGCCCAGGCCGGGATGCGCCTTGAGCGCCTCGATCCGGGCCTGGGTCAGCATTCCCCGGTCGCCGACCAGGACCACGCGCTTGAAACCGAAACGCCTCTTCAACTTGTCCACCTGATCGCCCACCGTCGCCGCATCGCCGACATTCCCGGCATAGGCTTCCACCGCCAGCGGCCGCCCCTTGCCGTCGGCCAGCAGGCCGTAGATCACCTGCGTCTTGCCTCTCTTGCCGTTTTGGCCCATGCCAAATGGTTGGCAATCGCGGTTGTAGCCAATACGCATCAGCGGGCAGGTGCGCCCCTCGTAATAGCTGCTGGTCACGTCGTAGAGAACCAGGGCGCCGTCGGCCAAATACCGCGCCGCCAGCTTCTTCTCGATCAGTGGCTGGCGCCGCAAAAGCCAGTCCATGGCCGCGTAAAGGCCGTCCTCGTCGGCCCCGGCGACGCCCAGTTCCCCGGCCAGCGTCGTGGCCCGCCACAGCCGCGTCGTCGCCAGCTTGGAAGCGGGGTGGATCAGCCGGCAGGCGATCATCGCCAGCACCAAGTCGCGCTGGCAGCAACGCTTGGAAGCGATGAGGCCGTCGAGCCCCAGCTTGTTGATCATGGCGAGCACCGCCTCGACATGGCCGTGGGGCAATGAACGCTCGATGGCGAAGGCGTCGGCGACGGCCACCAGGGGTTCCCCTTTGAGGACCCGGCGCAGGGCCTCGACCTTGGCGGCGGGCCAATGGGCGAGGTTGGCCAGGGTTCATTTGCGCAACCTTTTGCCCTCGCGCCATCCCTCGCGCAAGAGGATGGCGGGGGGCGAGTTGCGGTTGGGGACGGCCTCGATATACATGGGAATATATTGAAGCCGCCAAGAAGTCATGTAGACTTTCAAATCAAGGCCTTATCGCAAACAAGAGGGAAATTGAAAAGGGGAACTTCGGCCTGGCCGGAAGCCTTGCAGGGCCGTCGTATGGGTACCTTATAGATGAGACGGAACACTAGTGGCCTGTATCATCTAAATTGCACCCCTACGACGGCCTTGCGAGGTTTCCGGCTAGGAGCGCGGTGCATTGCCAACCATTTGGCATGGGCCAAAGCCGTGGTGCCGGGGGTCGCGGGGGCGCCCCCCG
>JAUXMA010000346.1 GCA_030623425.1 Rhodospirillaceae bacterium | reverse complement strand
CGTCGGCGAGCGCTTGTGATGCTCCAGCATCACGGCGCCCCCGCCTCCTACCGGAACAAAAACACAAGGCATTGAGAAACATCAATAACTTCCCGGACGGGCTCTAAGCGAGGGGCAAACGTAAGCCGATCTCAAACCCCGTAATACCAGGGCGCGAACAGGCTGAAGACCAGCCACATGATGAGGATCAAGGGGGCGCCGACGCGGACGAAATCGACGAACCGGTAGTGTCCCGGCCCCATCACCAAAAGGTTGGTCTGGTAGCCCAACGGCGAGGCGAAGGAACAATTGGCGGCGAAAATCACGGCGACGGTGAAGGCCTCCGGGGCAACGCCGATTTGCAGGGCGACGTCGACGGCGATGGGAGTAAAGAGGACGGCGGTGGTCTTGGTGCTGATGACGTTGGAAAGCAAGGCGACGAGGAGGAAGAACAGCGACAGCACCGTCGCCGGACCGACGCCGGCCAGGGTGTCGACAAGGGCGCCGGCGAGAAAGGCGGCGCCGCCGGTCTCCTGCAGCGTCACGCCCAAGGCCAGGGCGGCGCCGATGGTGGTGGCGATCTTGAGATCGACGGCGCGGGCGGCTTGGCGCACGTTCAAAGCACCCGACGCCACCATGGCGGCGGCCCCGGTGAGCGTCGCCACGACGATGGGGACAAGGCCGGCCGCCGCCAGGCCGATGGCGGCGAGGAAAATCGATGTCGCCCATTTGGCGTGATGAAGCGCCGGCAGCGCCGCCGCCGACCATTCGAGCAAAACGACGTCGCGGTTGCCCCGCAACGCCTTGACGTCGTCGGGTTGCCCCTGCAGCAACAGAACGTCTCCGGCCTGCAGGCGGATGTCGGTCATGCGGGCGCGGATCATCCGCGACCGGCGTTGGATGCCAAGCACGATGCAACGGGTCTTGTAACGAAAACCGATCTGCGGAAGGGACTGGCCGATCAAACGCGAAGCCGGGGCGACCATGGCTTCCACCAGCACCCGTTCGCCGGCCTGCCAGGGCTGTTCGCCAATGTCATTGTCCACGTCGCCGCCGGTTGCGGAAGCGTCGGCGCGGCCGTCCTCTAAATCCGGATTGAGCAATCCGGGGTCGTGGGACAGCGCCTCGGTGAGTTCCTTGCGGGTCGCCGCCACCACCAGAACATCGCCGGGACGGGCAACGAAGCCCTCGAAAGGCGGCAGGATGGCTTCCTCGTCGCGCTGGACCATTCGCACCGTCATCGCCGGCAGGCCAGCGAACAAACCGCGGTGCGCTCCTTGCCCGACCAGTCCCGATTCCTCGGATACCGTGATCTGGGCGATGAATTGCCGGCCGCCTCGGTCGAGCAAAGAGGCGGCCAGCGGCGCCCGGTCCGGCAACAACCGGGGCGCCGCCACCAACACGTAAACCAGGCCGGCGCCGGCCAAGACCAGACCCGGAACCGAAAAGTCGAAAAAGGAAAACGGCGTTTGCCCCATTTCGATGAGAGCGCTGTTGACCAAAAGGTTGGTGCTTGAACCGATGAGCGTGGTCATGCCGCCGAACACGGCGGCGAAACTCAAGGGGATCATCAATTTGCTCACCGAGCGCCCAAAACGGCTGGCCATGGCCTCCATGATGGGGATGAAGATGACGACCACGGGGATGTTGTTCAGGAATGCGCTGACCGCCAACACGACGCCCAGGACGACGGCTATCGACAGCCACGCCCGCCGGCCGCCGAGCCCCAACACCAGTCGCGCCGCCCGGTCGAGGATGCCGGTGCCGACCATCCCCTGGCCCATGACCAAGAGCGCCAATACGGTGACCAGGGCCGGATTGGCGAACCCCTGAAGAATGCGCGCCGGATCGAGCCGATTTACGTCATCGCCGCCGGCAATCGGGAAAAGATGAAAAAAGACAAGCAGGGCGCAAACAACGCCGATGGAAATCACCTCCATGGGCAACAGCTCCAGCGCGTAGAGCGCCAGCGCGAAGATGATGAGGGCAAAGGTCGCCCACATCTGAAAATCCGGCCCTAGGACCGCCGCGAGTTCGGGAAACATGCTCCAACCTTATCACATACCGTTTTTCATGTTTGTTTTCGCCGGGCGGAAAAAAAGACCGCCGGCACGGGACGCGGCGGTAATTTCGAATTAAGAGCCTATCCGAATAACTGGAGGCGGCAAGCCGGGTCTGGCCGCCCACCCAGGGCGGCCAGCACCATCCAGGCCCCAACGTCGATATCGAACCGAACGGACATGGAGAACCGTTCATGAGTTGGAAACGGGTTTGCGCGACCG
>JAUXMA010000181.1 GCA_030623425.1 Rhodospirillaceae bacterium | reverse complement strand
GATGGCGGCGGGCCCGTCCCATGGCTCCATGACATTGGTGCAGTACATGAACAGGGCCTTGTGGGCCTCGGGCATGGTGGTGTTCTGATGGATGGATTCGGGGATCAACAGGGCCTGGGCCGCCGGCGCCGGGCGGCCACAACGAACCAACAGCTCGAACATCGCGTCCAAGGCCTCCGAATCCGAACTGCCGGGCTGAATGATCGGGCGGATGTCATCGATGTATTCGCCCAACACCTCCGAAGCCATGCGCGGTTCGTGACTGGCCGTCCAATTGACATTGCCGGCAAGGGTGTTGATTTCGCCGTTGTGGGCGAGCGTGCGGAAGGGCTGCGCCAACCGCCATGTCGGGAAGGTATTGGTGGAATAGCGCTGGTGATAGAGGGCGAAGTTGGAAACGAAACGCTCGTCCAGAAGGTCCGGATAGAACGCCGAAAGCTGCTCGGCCAGGAACATGCCCTTGTAAATGATCGTCCGGCAGGAAAGCGAGCAGATATAGAATTCCGAGATGTTCTTGGCCAACACCTGTTGTTCGATGCGCCGGCGAATGACGTACAGATGGGTTTGGAACTGGTCGCTGCCGACGCCCAGGTTGTTGGCGATCATGATCTGCTCGATCTCGGGCCGGGTGACGTTGGCTTTTTCGCCGATGATCTCGACGTTCACGGGCACCTGCCGCCAACCGTAAATGGTGTAACCGAACCTGAGGATTTCGGTCTCGACGATACTGCGGCATTTCTCCTGGGCGCCGAGGTCGGTTTTGGGCAGGAACACCATGCCGACGGCCAGACGACCCCTGCTCGGTTCGTGGCCGGTGCGGCGGATATGGGCCTTGAAGAAATCCTGTGGAACCTGGACGTGAATGCCGGCGCCGTCGCCGGTTTTGCCGTCGGCATCGACGGCGCCACGGTGCCAGAGTCTTTGCAGCGCCTTGATGCCCGCATCCACCACCTCGCGGCGGGCCCGGCCGTCGATGGCGGCGACCAAACCGACGCCGCAGGATTGGTGCTCGTGGGCCGGGTCATAAAGACCCTTTTGGGCCAACCGCCTGGCATTGGCCCGCCAGTTGCGGACAAAGGTCTCGCCGGTTTCCGGCATTGGCCGCATGCTCGGTTTCATGACGCCATGGCCAGGGATTGTCCGGCCTTGGCGCCAAGGTAACGATCGATTCCCTGGGCGGCTTGGCGGCCGTCGAGGATGGCCTTGACCACCAGGGAGGCTCCGCGGGTGATGTCACCGGCGGCGAAAACCCCATCCAGATTGGTCATCTTGCTGGCGGCGTCGACGGCGATGGTCCCCCAACTCGTTTTCCCCAGGCCGGCCTCGTCGAAGAGCCTGGGCACGTCCTCGGCTTCGAAGCCCAAAGCCTTGATCACCATATCGGTTTCGATGGTGAAACTGGAGTCTCCGATGACCTGCGGCGTCTGCCGGCCGCTGGCGTCGGCGACGCCTAAATGTATCCTCTGGACGCGGATAGCGCTCACCGTCTGCTCGCCGAGGAAAGCCTCGGGCGCCGACAGCCAGACGAACTCGATTCCTTCCTCTTCGGCGTTGGCGACTTCGGCTTTCGAGCCGGGCATGTTGGCGCGGTCGCGGCGATACAGGCATTTGACCGATTTGGCGCCCTGGCGAAAGGCCGTTCGCGCGCAGTCCATGGCGGTGTCGCCGCCGCCGATGACGACCGCGTTTTTGCCGGTGGCGTCGAGCGTGCCGTCGTCGAAGGCGGCGACCCGCTCGCCCAGTCCCTTGCGGTTGGAGGCGATAAGATAGGTCATCGCCTGGTTGATGCCGCCCAGGCCAACGCCGGGAACAGCGATGTCGCGGGCCTTATAAACGCCGGTGGCGATGAGCACGGCGTCATGCTCGTTGCGCAAATCCCTGAGGGTGGCGTCCCGCCCGATTTCAAATTTCAAGTGATAGCGAACCCCTCCGTCGGCTAGCAGCTTGGTCCGCCGTTCAACCACCGCCTTGTCCAGCTTGAAGTTGGGGATTCCGTAAATCAAAAGGCCGCCCATGCGGTCATGGCGGTCGTAAACGTGGACTTGATAGCCCTGGCGGCGCAATTGGTCGGCGGCGGCCAGGCCGGCGGGCCCGCCACCGATGATGCCGACCGAGGCGTCCCGTTCCCGGGCCGGGCGAGGAGGCTGGACCCAGCCTTTGTCCCAGGCGGTATCGGTGATGTAGCGCTCGACAGCGCCGATGGTGACGGTGCCGTGACGGGACTGCTCCAGAACGCAGGAGCCCTCGCACAAACGATCATGGGGACAAATGCGGCCGCATATCTCGGGGAAAGTGTTGGTGGCCTGGCTGGTCTGGTAAGCTTCTTCGAGGCGGCCCTCGGCAGCCAGCAGCAACCAGTCCGGAATGTTGTTCTGCAGCGGGCAATGGATTTGACAGAATGGAATGCCGCATTGTTCGCAACGGGACGATTGTTCGACGGCTTGCCGATCCTCGAAGCGCCGATAAATTTCGCTGAAGTCCTCGCTCCGTTCGGGAGCGGCGCGTTTGTCGGGCATCCCTCGCTCGACATCGACGTATTGTTGCATCTTCTGGGCCATGGGCAAGCTCTCAAATCCGGGATGCCGGGGCCGCCGACGCCAACACAAGGCGGCTCTCATGGACAACCGGCTCCGGCAGATAAGCACGGAGGAATGTATGAATGCAAGCCTATATAGGTCAATATGATTTACCAATTTTTCCTAAAATCGTTGTTTTGCTTACCTTGCGGCCCCTTCGGCCGGGCAGTCGAAAAGAGGGGCCGATTAAGAATAGGTCCGGAATAGGACTATTTGAGGCTTGGGAAAATGCCCAAAATGCCCTATGAATGTTACAAAAATTCCAATACCTGGGGCTAAATGGATGTGTCAATTCTACATATAGTAGTTCTTGCCCTGGTGCAGGGCATCACCGAGTTCCTCCCCATCAGCTCGTATGGGCATTTGCGTCTGGTTCAGATGTACATCGGGACGCCGGAGCAGGGGTTGATCCTGATCGTCGCCTTGCACGTCGGCTCGCTCGGCGCGGTGATGGTCTACTTTTGGCGCGATCTGTGGGCGATGGCGCTGGGGCTATGGCAACTGGCGAAAGGCCGCGGCGGCCCCAATGCCCGGCTCGTCGTTCACGTTGCCGTCGCCACCATGCCGGTGATCTTCGGCGGCATCGCCGTCAACTACTATGATCCGCGGGGGATTCAAGGCTTGACCATCATCGCTTGGGCAACTTTCGGTTTCGCTATCCTCCTCTACGTCGCCGACAAAATGGGAATGACGGTGCGCCGGGTCGAGCATCTGCGCCTCATCGACGCCGTCATCATCGGCTGCGCCCAATCCCTGGCCCTTGTTCCCGGCACCAGCCGCTCCGGCATCACCATGTCGGCGGCGCGCATGCTCGGCATGGAACGGGCCGAGGCGGCAAGGTTTTCCATGCTGCTCTCGATCCCGGCCATTTTGGGGGCCGGGATTTTGAAGTCCCGGGATCTGTTCGCAATGGGCGACGTTCAGCTGAGCACCGCCGCGCTCGCGGCCGCCGGCCTGGCTTTCATCGCCGCCCTTGTCGCCATCACCGCCATGATGGCTTGGCTGAAGCGCGCCACCTTCACCCCCTTCGTCGTCTACCGATTGCTGCTGGGCGGTTTCCTTTTGGCCCTCATTTACGGCTGGGCGGGATAGCGGAGCCGCATGAAAGCGGTGCTGCAAAGGGTCAAGGAGGCCGCCGTCGTCGCCAATGGAATGGCGGCGCGGAGGATCGGACGGGGACTGCTCGTTTTTCTCTGCGTTGAACGGGGCGACACGGAAACCGAGGCCGACTATTTCGCCCGCAAGATCGCCGGAATGCGGCTTTTTGGCGACGGCGAGGGACGCATCAACCTCTCCCTTCTGGACATCGGCGGCGCCGCCCTTGTCGTCAGCCAGTTCACCCTGGCGGCGCTATGGCGCAAAGGCAACCGCCCGAGCTTTTCCGGCGCCGCCGATGCCGAAACCGGCCGCCGGCTCTACGAGTCTTTCTGCGAGCGTCTGAGGAGCCGGAAGGTGCCGGTAAAGACCGGCGTTTTCGGCGCCACCATGGCGGTCAGCCTGATCAACGACGGCCCGCTGACGATCTGGATGGATTCCGCCGATGGATAAGAAGTCCCCCCTCGCCCGTCGGCCAATCTTGAAATGCTCTGGGTCGTGTACTCAATAAATGACGCCGTAATTATAAACGATAGCTTACCGCACCGATGTCCGTTTACCGCCTGAAAACAGTCGTATAGCATTGCCCTCTGAAAGGGCGGAAATTAGCCATGAACGGAAGTGGACGCCTGTGCAGAGTGGCGGTCACGATTTCCGTTTCTAGTGGTGCTCTGCTCAACTTTGCGGCCTCGTGACCTGCCCCCCATTGTC
>JAUXMA010000122.1 GCA_030623425.1 Rhodospirillaceae bacterium | reverse complement strand
CGCGCCCGGGCGGTCATCGACGGCAGGCTGGCGCCCTCGATCGACGACATCCTGGCGCTGGCCCATCCCATCCTTCGTCACCGCATGGCGCTCACGTTCGCGGCCCGAGCCGAAGGTGTGCGCATCGGCGCGGTCATCGACAAGCTGTGCGAAGGCATCGCTTAGAAATCACCATGGTTCCATGACGGCAAGGCAGCCGGACATCCATCATCAAGCCGAGCAACTGGCGGCCGGGTTGCCGCCTCTGCTGGTCGCCGCCGAGCGGGTGGCGGCGACGGTGTCGCAAGGCGTCCACGGCCGCCGCCGCGTCGGCCAAGGCGAAACCTTCTGGCAGTTCCGCCGCTACCAGCCGGGGGATTCGACGCAATCCATCGATTGGCGCCAGTCGGCCAAGTCGCAGCCGCTCTATGTCCGCGAAACCGAATGGGAGGCGGCGCAAAGCGTCTGGTTGTGGCGGGACGCCTCGCCATCCATGCGTTACCGTTCGGCCGGCGGACATCCGGCCAAAATCTATCGGGCCAATCTTTTGTTGCTGGCCCTGGCTTCGCTCCTGGCGCGCGGCGGCGAACATGTCGCCCTGCTCGGCTCCCGCCTTCCGCCGGCGGCGGGAAGGGCGGCCTTGACCCGTCTGGCGGCCTTGATCGGGGAAACCGCAAAAGACGACCCCGATGAAGCGCCGGCAAGCCTGCCGGATTACCAATTCCTTCCCTGCCACGCCCGCTTGGTCCTGATCGGCGACTTCTTGTCGCCGTTGCCGGAGATCGGATCGACCATCGGCGCTTTTACCGACATCGGCGTCGGCGGACATCTGCTCCAGGTTCTGGACCCGGCGGAGGAAATCCTGCCCTTTTCCGGCCGGGTTCGTTTCGTCGGGCCGGAAAAGGAAGGCGAGGTTCTCGTCGGCCGGGTCGAAACCACGCGCCAGGATTACCGCGCCGAGATGGCCGCCCACCAACGAGGCCTGCATGCCTTGGCCCGCCAAGCCCGTTGGACCTTGACCGTTCATCGCACGGACCGCTCCGCGGAGACGGCATTGCTGCCCTTGTTCCTGACATTGTCACAACCTTTCGATACGCTATCTTCCCAGACAATGGGGCGCTGACTTGCTCTCCCTTGGCCCCTTGACATTCCTTGTTCCCTGGGCGTTGGCCGCCGCCGCCGCCTTGCCGGTGCTGTGGTGGCTGCTCAGGCTGACTCCGCCGGCCCCGGAGCGGATCGAGTTTCCGCCGATGCGTCTGTTATTGAACCTGACATTGAAGGAAGAAAGCCTGGCCAAGTCGCCGCCGTGGCTGCTCATTCTTCGTTTGCTTCTCGCCGTCGCCGTCATCGTCGGCGCCGCCCATCCGCTGCTCAACGCGACCAGCGCCTTGCGCGGCGAGGGTGCGTTGATTCTGGTCATCGACGACGGCTGGGCGGCGGCGGCGAATTGGCGGGGACGCCAAGCGGTCCTGTCCGGCCTCATCGATCAGGCGGAGCGGCAAAGACGCGCCGTCGCCATCGTCACCACCGCCGCCGCCGAATCCGGCGCCATCGGGATGCCCGTCGAGATGCGTTCCGCCGGCGAAGCCAGACGGTTTCTGGAAACCTTGCAGCCCAAGCCCTGGCCGACGGACCGGCGGGCGGCGTTGGCGCCGCTCGTCGGCGGCGGGAGGATCGCTCTCGGTCGGCCGGGGCACGTGGTTTGGCTGAGCGACGGACTGGACGAAGGGAACATGTTGGCCCGCCTTCAATCCCTCCGCCCGTTGGGGACCATCACGGTGATCTCCGATCCGCCGCCGCGACTGCCGAAAGTGCTGCGTCCGCCCATTTCCGCCGGCCAGGCTTTGCGCCTGCGGGCGGCGAGAGCGTCCGCCGCCGGCCCCGCCCTGGTCTGGGTGCGGGCCCTCAACAAGGACGGCCAACTGCTGGCCCGCGAGGCGATCCGATTCGAACCGGGCGAGCGCCAAGCGCAAGCGCCGCTGATCCTGCCGGCGGAATTGCGCAACCGTCTGACGCGTCTGGAAATCGACGGCGAGACCACCGCCGCGTCGGTGGTGTTGGTGGACGAGAGATGGCGGCGGCGTCCGGTCGGCTTGGTTTCCGGGGAAGGGGCCACGGCCGATCAACCGCTGTTGAGCGGTCTTTATTACCTGGAGCGCGCCCTGCAACCCTTCACCGAAGTTCGCCGCGGCGGGATTTTGGAGCTTCTGAGCCGGCAACTGGCGGTGTTGGTGCTCGACGACGTCGGCGAATTCGAGGCCAGCGAACGCCGCCGGCTGCGGCGATGGATGGAAGACGGCGGCGTCGTTTTGCGCTTCGCCGGGCGGCGGCTGGCCGGCGAAGCCGGCGATGCCGAATCCTTGCTGCCGGTGCGCCTGAGGAGCGGCGGCAGGGCGATGGGAGGGACCATGTCCTGGGCCAAGCCGGCGGCGCTGGCGACGTTCTCCGAGGGCGGTCCTTTTCATGGTCTCGAGGTGCCCGGCGACATCCAGGTGAGCCGCCAGGTGCTGGCCCAGCCATCCGTCGATTTGGCCGCCAAAACCTGGGCTCGGCTCAGCGACGGCACGCCCCTGGTGACCGCCGACAAACGGGGCAAGGGATGGCTGGTTCTGGTCCACACAACCGCCAACACCACATGGTCCAACCTGCCCCTTTCCGGTCTATTCGTGGAGATGTTGCGCCGGCTCGTCGGCTTGAGCCAGGGGTTGGTGGCGAGAGCGGGGGGGGCGCCGCTTTCGCCGCTCGTCCAACTCGACGGGTTCGGGCGGCTGAAACCGGCGTCGGCAAGCGCCCTGACCATCGCCGCCGAGGCGTTCGACAAGACAATGGCCGGACCGCGGCACCCGCCGGGGATTTACGCTTCCGAGCAAGCAAGGCGGGCGCTCAACCTGTCGGCGGGAATTGCCCCGCCAAAGCTTGCCGGTTCCCTTCCCAACGGCGTTTCCAGTCTTTCTTATGGCAAATCCCCCGAGCTGGATTTCAGGCCTTGGCTGTTCGGCCTGGCGTTTCTGCTGGTGGTGATCGACCTGGCGGCAAGTCTCGCCTTGCGCGGGTTTTTTCGTTTTCACGCCGCTGTTTTGGCTTTGCTGGTGCTGGCGCCGGCGGCGCCGGCGGCGGCGGACAAGGCCGGCGATTTCGCGCTGGCCGCCAGTTTGCAAACCCGGCTCGCTTACGTCATCACCGGAGACAGACAGGCCGATGAGGTCAGTCGCGCCGGCTTGACCGGGCTCGGCGTGATCGTCAGGCGGCGCACCGCCGCCGAGCTGGGACCGCCTTTGGGCGTCGATCCGGAAAACGACGAACTGGGTTTTTTCCCCTTGCTTTACTGGCCGTTGACGCCCGCCCAGCGGCCCTTGACGGCGGCGGCGGCGGCAAGGGTGAACGCCTATATGTTGAACGGCGGCACCATCCTTTTCGACACCCGCGATCGTTCCGGCGCCGCGCGCATCGGAAAGATCCGGCAATTGGCCGATGCTCTCGTCATTCCGCCTTTGGTGCCGGTTCCGCCGAACCACGTGTTGGCGCGGTCATTCTATTTGCTGAGGGATTTTCCGGGGCGCTGGACCGGGGCCACGGTGTGGATTGAGAAATCCGGCGGGCTGATCAACGACGGGGTATCGCCGGTCATTGTCGGCGGCCACGATTGGGCCGCCGCCTGGGCCATGGACGAAACCCAGAAGCCGCTTTTCCACGCCGTGCCGGGAGGAGAAAGGCAAAGGGAGATGGCCTATCGTTTCGGCATCAACCTGGTCATGTATACGCTGACCGGCAACTACAAGTCCGACCAGGTTCATTTGCCGGCCATCCTGAAAAGGCTCGGTCAATGACCGGCGGCCTCGGTTGGGCGCCGTTTTTTCCCTGGCCTCTGATCGCCGGGCTGGGGATGGTTTCCTTGGCGCTGCTCGGCCTCGCCCTGCGGCGCGGCGGCAGCGGCGTCCTTTGCCGCGCCGCCGTCATCTGCGTCCTGGCTCTGGTCCTGCTCAACCCGCGGCTGGTTCGGGAGGAGAGAACGTCCCGGCCGGACGTGGCGGTGGTGATCGTCGACCAGTCGAAGAGCCAGACGGTGGGCGCGCGGAAAGCCCGGAGCGAAGCCGCCCTGGAGCATATCCGCGAAGCGCTTTCCGCTTTTACCGATTTGGAGCTGCGGGTGGTCCGCGTGGGCGGCGGCGGGACGGACGCCGGTGGCGACAAGGTGGGTGGCGGCACCCGGATATTCTCGGCTCTCACCCGGACCCTGACGAAGATATCCGCCCGCCGCTTCGCCGCCGCCATCCTGATCACCGACGGCCAGATCCACGACGTCCCCTCCGGCCCCGCCCTGGAGCGTCTCGCCGGACCGGTGCACGCCCTGCTGAGCGGTGCTCCCGGCGAGAAGGACCGCCGGCTGGTCGTTACAAGGGCGCCGAGTTACGGCATCGTCGGCAAGAAAGCGGCCATCCTTTACCGCGTCGTTGACGCCGGCCAGGCGGCGACTCTCGGGTTTGGCGGCAAGACGGCGCGGGTGCGTTTTCGCCGCGACGGCGTCGAGGCCGCTTCCGTTTTCGCGCCTGTCGGCAAGAACGGCCGTTTTTCCTTTGTCCTCGAACACGCCGGGCCGACGGTGGTGGAACTGGAAGTGGAACTTGGCGAGGATGAACTCTCCGCCCTCCACAACCGGGCGGCGGTCACCATCAACGCGGTGCGCGACCGCCTGCGGGTACTGCTGGTTTCCGGCCAGCCGCATGCCGGCGAGCGGACCTGGCGCAACCTGCTGAAGTCCGATCCCTCGGTGGACCTGGCCCATTTCACCATCCTGAGGCCGCCGGAGAAGGACGATTTCACCCCCTTGAACGAGCTCTCCCTGATCTCCTTTCCGGTCAGGGAACTGTTCGAGGTCAAGCTCAAGGATTTCGACTTGATCATCTTCGACCGCTACATGCTCAGAAACGTCCTGCCGCTTTCCTACCTGGACAACATCGCCAACTACTTGTTCCAAGGCGGCGCCTTGCTGCTGGCGGTCGGACCCGAGTTCGCCGGCCCGCGCAGCCTTTACCATACTTCCTTGGGCGCGGTGATGCCGGCGGCGCCGACGGGGCGGGTCTTCGAGGGAGGCTTTCGGCCCCGACTCACCGAGCTGGGCGGACGCCATCCGGTGACCGCCGTTCTCGCCCGTGGCGGCGGGGATCGGCGGCAATGGGGCCGCTGGTTTCGCCAAATCGACGCCTCGGTGGTCAGCGGCATGGTTCTTTTGCGGGGGCCCGACGAAAGGCCGCTGCTGGTTGTCGACCGGGTCGGCAAGGGCCGCGTCGGGCAATTGTTGAGCGACCATATTTGGCTATGGGCGCGCCGCTTCGAGGGCGGTGGTCCGCAGGCCGAACTGTTGCGCCGCCTGGCCCACTGGCTGATGAAGGAACCGGATCTGGAAGAGGAATCACTGACCATTCGCATCAAGGAAGGGCGCCTCGCCATCGAACGCCACAGCCTTGTACTGGAACCAAAAAAGGTTACGGTGACGTTCCCTTCGGGACGCCAACGCAAAGTCGAACTGGCGGCGGGCAAAGGCGGGCTGGCCAGGGCCTCGATGCCGGTCGCCGAGTCCGGGCTTTACCGGGTCGAAGACGGAAAGCAGACGGCTCTGGCCGCGGCGGGGGTGCTCAATCCCTTGGAAATGGCCGATCTCAGGGCGACGCCGGAGCGCCTGTCCGGGGTCGCCAAGGCAACTGGCGGCGGCATTGCTTGGATCGTCGACGGCATCCCGGACTTCCGCCGCACCATGGCCGGCCGCGACACCGCTGGACGCGGCTGGATGGGCCTGAAACGGAACGCCTCTTATCTGGTCACCGGCGTTGCCGAGGTCTCGCTCCTGCCTGGGCTTTTGGTCCTGGCCCTGGTGCTGGGCGGCCTGATGGCGGCCTGG
>JAUXMA010000390.1 GCA_030623425.1 Rhodospirillaceae bacterium | reverse complement strand
GTCAAAGCTCTCACGCTGCCGCTTTATGGGGCGTCCAGTTTTTTCCGGCTTGCCGATGAGATGTTTGTACGCGCCGCCATATGCCCCCAAAGAACCGTGGAATTGGGACCGGAATTGGGACCGGACGGGGAGGGACGGGGCAATATTAACCGGAATGGGGGTAACGCCCGGACCATGAAAAACGGCGGAAAACCTTACACTTAGGGACGGGACGGGACACGCCAATACCAATACTCCCGGTGATCAGAACCGTTGGCATCGCCGTTCCTCCCTTCCGTTGAATTTCCGCAACCGCATGACGAATACCTTCGAAAACACGTCCCGCCTCGTTCAGCGCACCCGCTCGACGGCGATAGCCGTCGCCTCGCCGCCGCCGATGCAAATGGCGGCGACCCCTCTGGCGAGGCCGTGTTTGGCCAGCGCCGCCAGCAAGGTGACGATGATGCGCGCTCCCGAGGCGCCGATGGGATGGCCCAAGGCGCAGGCGCCGCCGTGAATGTTGACCTTGTCGCGGGGGATGCCCAAGTCGCCCATGGCGGCCATGACGACGACGGCGAAGGCCTCGTTGATCTCGTAGAGATCGACCTCGTCCCCGTTCCAGCCAACGCCTTGCAAAAGCTTGTTGACGGCGCCAACGGGGGCGGTGGTGAACCAGGCCGGTTGTTGCCCGAAGCCCGCCTGGCCGCGGATCACGGCCAGCGGCGCCAGCCGCCGCCTTTCGGCCTCCGAGCGGCGCATCAGGACGACCGCCGCGGCGCCGTCGGAGATGGAACTGGCGTTGGCCGCCGTCACCGTGCCGCCGTCGCGGAAAGCCGGCTTGAGCCTGGCGATTTTGCCGGCATCCGCCGGCAACGGCTGTTCGTCCCGTTCGACCACCGTCTCGCCCCGGCGGTTGGCGACGACGACGGGGGTGATCTCGGCGGCGAAGGCGCCGTCATCGGCGGCCTTTTTGGCGCGAGCCAGCGATTCCATGGCGAAGGCGTCCTGCGCGGCACGGGTGAACTGGTACCTTTCCGCCGTCGCCTCGGCATAGCAGCCCATCAACTCGCCCCCGTAAGCGTCCTCGAGGCCGTCCAGGAACATGTGGTCGAGGACCTGGCCGTGGCCCATGCGCAGGCCCCGCCGGGCCTTTGGAAGAAGGTAGGGAGCACCCGACATGCTCTCCATGCCGCCGGCGGCGACGACAGCGGCGGAACCGGCGCCGATGGCGTCAACGCCCTGCATGACCGCCTTCATGCCCGAGCCGCACATCTTGTTGACGGTGGTGCAGCCGACGCTGTCCGGGATGCCGGCGGCGAGCGCCGCCTGCCGGGCCGGGGCCTGGCCCAAGCCGGCGGAAAGCACGCAACCCATGAGGACTTCGTCCACTTCTTGCGGTTTTATTCCGGCCCGCCGCCAGGCGGCGCGAATGGCCGTGGCGCCGAGATCCGGGGCGGAGACGCCGGCGAGGGCGCCCTGGAATCCCGCTAACGGCGTCCTGGCGGCGCCGACGATGACGACGGGGTCGGAATTCCTAGTGGCCTGTATCATCTAAATTGCACCCCTACGACGGTCTTGCGAGGTTTCCGGCTAGGAGCGCGTCGCGCC
>JAUXMA010000259.1 GCA_030623425.1 Rhodospirillaceae bacterium | reverse complement strand
CGCGATCCCGAAATGGTGGCGAAGCTCGACGCCGTTGCCGGCCGGGTGCTGAAATAAAAATCCCATGAAAGTCCATGGCAAGCCTTACCGCAGCATCTGGTTGGCCGAGGACGGCTGGGCCGTCGGCATCATCGACCAGACCCGCCTGCCCCACGAATTCGTCACCCGCCGCCTGCAAAGCCTGGAGGACGCGGTCCGGGCGATCCGCGGCATGCAGGTGCGCGGCGCCCCCTTGATCGGCGCCACGGCGGCTTACGGGATGAGCCTGGGCATGCGCGCCGAGGCAACCGATAGCGGCCTTGACAAGGCCTACTCGGCCCTGATCGCGGCGCGGCCGACGGCGGTCAACCTGCGCTGGGCCGTGGACGGGATGAAGACGCTGCTGGCGCCCATGCAACCGCCGGCGCGGGCCGAGGCGGCTTACCGGCGCGCCGCCGAGATCTGCGACGAGGACGTCGAGATCTGCTCGGCCATCGGCGAGCACGGCTTGGCGCTGATCGGCGAGGCCTGGGAGAAAAAGGGCAAGGACGGGCGGCTCAACGTCCTTACCCACTGCAACGCCGGCTGGCTGGCGACGGTGGACTGGGGTACCGCCTTGGCGCCCATCTACAAGGCCCATGACGCCGGCATTCCGCTTCACGTCTGGGTCGGCGAGACCCGGCCCCGCAATCAGGGCGCCGGCCTCACCTGTTGGGAACTGGGCGGCCACGGGGTTCCCTACACGCTGATCGTCGATAACGCCGCCGGCCACCTAATGCAGCACGGCCAAGTGGACCTGTGCATCACCGGCACCGACCGGACGACGGCCAGCGGCGACGTCGCCAACAAGATCGGCACCTACTTGAAGGCTTTGGCGGCGCATGACAACGGCGTGCCTTTTTACGTGGCGTTGCCCGGCCCGACCATCGACTGGACGATCGGCGACGGCGTTGGCGGCATCCCCATCGAGGAGCGCGACGCCGCCGAGGTGACGCGCGTCGCCGGCAGGACCGCCGATGGCGGCATCGCCGCCGTAAGGATCGCGCCCGAGGGTTGCGCCGCCGCCAACCCGGCCTTCGACGTGACGCCGGCGCGCCTGGTCAGCGGCCTGATCACCGAGCGCGGGGTCTGCCAAGCCTCGGCGGAGGGGTTGAGGGGGCTGTTTCCGGAACGGGGGTGATCATTGGTCCCAATTTCGGTGACAGCATACTTATTTCATCGCCCTTCATTCATTCGGCTGGAAACCTTTTGGCGCAGCGATCGGCAAGCCGAGTCGGCGGCGCCGGCGGCCGCCCGCATAACGCCCTCGCTTGCTCTAAATCGAAGGGCCGCGGTTTGAGGCACCGGCCCCGGTCCGTCATCTCCTTCTTGTCGTCCAAATCCCGGTTTCGGGCTCCCTCCGGCGGCCATTCGCGGCCGAAGGCTTGGCGCCCCGTGAAGACGCCGACAGGCAGGCGTTGGCCGCTCTCGGGGTCGCCGAGGGTGCGCTTGAGCACGTAGTCGAAAAGCAGGGGGTTGTAGGCGTAAATCTCCCTCAAACCATCCGCCTCGCCGGCGCTCAGCATCCGCAGGTCGACGAGTTTTTGGAGGTGAACCGTGGCGTTGACCGCCGGCAGGGGATAGTCGCTGCCGTTGACCAGCCGGGAGTGGAGTCGCGGGCGGCGCAGGAGTTCGAGCAAAGGTCCGGAGCCGGGTTTCCTTGAAGCATCATCGAAACCGAGGCGGTTGAACTGGGTCGTCGCCGATATTTCCCCGAACAGGTTGTCCTGGTAAGCGGGCTCTTCCATGAGCCTGATGAACAGGTCGAAATTGCCGGCCTTCCTTGCCGGGTCTTTTCCGTCCAGATCGGCGTTCTCGCCCAGGCTGCCGGCATGCGCCATGATCACCTTGACGCCCAGGTCCAGGGGATAGCGGAACAGCAAGGGGTTGCCGAAGGCCTGGCCGCCGCCGGCTTCCACCGCCATTTCATCGCCGACGTGGGTAAGGAGGACCATGTCGTTGTTCTTCAATGCGCAGTAGTATTCCTCGAGGCGCTCGTCACAGGCATTGATGCCTTGCGAGTTGGGCAGCCACTTGACCATCCTGACGCCTTGCCGGGCCCATTTTCGCAACTCTTTCACCGCCTCCGGGCGGTGCGGATTGACCGAGATCACCGGAACGAAAATATCCGCGCCGCTCGCGGCCAAGTCGACGACGCGCCGGTTGGCGACGTAAAACGTGCTGTTTTCCTTGTCGGGCCGGCAATCCGAATCGTACCTGAAGTCCATGGCCAGGATGAAGTGTTTGCCGCCTTTGGGGAGGTTTCCGATCAGTTCCTTCAGCCGTTCGAGGTATTGCCGGTCGGCTTCCCTTTCGTCGGTGACGCCGGAGCCGCTCAGGAAAACCAGCGCCTTGAAGCGCTCGATCGGATGCGCCCAGGTCCGCATTTTCGGATTGATCCAGGTGCCGGCGCCGCTCGTCCCCATGCCGATGATGTGAGTGTGATAATCCCGCAAGCCGCCATCCGGCACGTCCTCGAAGGCCCGATCCACCAGGGCCTGGGCGGCGGCGCTCAATTCGTCCTCGATGTTGCCGGGATTGGGGGTCCACGCCCCGCCCAATTCGTCGGCCAGCCAATCGCAACGGCCCAACAGACCGGCGAGCGCGAAAGCGATGATAAGCCGCTTGCCCATCATCCGGCCGCGCCGCATGCTGTTGCCGGTTGCAGGCATCGTTCTCCCCGGCTTTCCGCCTTTGCCGCCGCATGTTAGCGCATATTGCTTGCGGCGCATGCAGGTTATCGCGGGCGTTGCGGGCCACTAGGGCGAGGAAACGGCGGTGGCGTCTTGTTGACGTGACCGGGACTTTCTATAGTCGCGGCCGGCCGAACAGGGTTGATATATGGAAGACCTCTGGTCCGATAGCGACGCCGAGACGGCGATCAGGAGATATGCCGAGGCCGGCGTTGGCGAAGACCTGGCCCTTCGTGTCTATTCCTCGCGTTTGCTCGGCTCCGATCCCCGGCTGGTCCAGCACGGCGGCGGCAACACCTCGGTGAAAACGGCCGCCGGCGAGTTCTCGGGCGAGGAAACGGCGGTCGTCAGCGTCAAGGGCAGCGGCCGGGATTTGGGCTCGATCGAGCCCGGCGACTTTGCCACCATCCGCGTGGGCCCCCTTCGGAGGTTGACCGAGCTCGAAGGCCTGAGCGACGAGGCGATGATCGCCGCCGGGCGTAGCAACATGCTGGACAGCGCCGCGCCCGGCCCTTCCGTCGAATTCCTCTCGCACGCCTTGTTGACGCCCAAGAACATCGATCACACCCAT
>JAUXMA010000247.1 GCA_030623425.1 Rhodospirillaceae bacterium | reverse complement strand
GAGCTCAAGTATTGAGCCAAAGGGAGCCGGCGTCTCGGCAGCAAAAGGGCATCGACAACGCGAAAGAACTTTGGACCGAGTACAAACGCCGGAAGCGATCGGGGAAACAGACATGCCGCTCACTCGTGATTTCAAGGAAACGATTCAAGCCCGTGTGCAAAGCGACCCGCAGTTCCGCCTGGCGCTTTACCAGGAAGCTCTCGGTTCTTTTCTCGAAGGCGACCTTGCGGCCGGAAAGGCGATGCTCCGTGATTATGTGAACGCGACAATCGGCTTTCAGGAGCTCGCGAAGCTCACCCACAAGACACCCAAAAGCCTCATGCGGATGCTCTCGCCCAAGGGCAATCCCCATGCTGACAATCTATTCGCCATCATTAGCGCGCTTGGTGAACATGACGGCTACGGTATCGAGATTGTCCGCCAAAAGCAGGCTATACCATAGCATCGCGTTCCACGCCCGGCGGCGATTGGCGGGAGTTTAGCCGGCTTTCTCCCCGGCCTGTTCTTTAGTTGTCGCCGGCTTCTTCTTTTTCGACTTTTTCGGCGGCGGCTTCCTCGCCGGAGGTCTCCTCGCCTGCGTCGGCTTTCCCGCCCGCCGCCTTTTCGGCCGCTTGCGTGGCGGCATTTTCCCCGGCGGCGTCCTCCATCAGTTCCTCGGCGGAGGGGGCGGCGCCTTCCTCGAAGAGCTTCTCGGCCTCCAGGGCGGCCTTCCGGGCGGCTTCTTCCTCGGCTATTCTTTCCTCCCCGTCGCTGCTGATGACGGCCTTGCCGGTCTTCGCCTGGAGCTTGGCCTCTTCTTGCGAGCGGGCGACGTTGGCGATGACACCGGCCGAAACCTCCGAGTGCAGGTCGATGCGAATCCGGTGCAGGCCGAGGGCCTTGATCGGTTGCGCCAATTTCACCTGCTGGCGGTTGATGGTGAATCCGGCCTCGGTCACTTCGCCGGCGATGTCGCGGGCGTTGACCGAGCCGTAAAGCTGGCCCGTATCGCCGGCTTGGCGGATCAGTGTCACCATGAGCCCTTCCAGCTTGGCGCTGACCTTCTCGGCTTCCGATTTTTGTGTCAGGTTGGCGGCCTCCAGTTGCGACCACTGTTCCTCGAAATGGCGGCGGTTTTTTTCGGTGGCGCGCAACGCCTTGTTTTGGGGGATCAAGTAATTGCGGGCAAAGCCGGGCTTGACGTTGACCACATCGCCCATCTGGCCAAGATTCCCCACGCGTTCCAACAGGATGACTTCCATCACTCGTTCTCCTTGCCGGGAACGGCGAAACGCCGCCGCAATCCGACCCATTGTTCGGCCAAGCCAATTCCAGCGATAGCGAAAACCATCCAGCCGGAAAACAACAAAACAGTATAAAAAACCGCCAACAAAGTCCCCGGAAAAGGCGTTCGCTTGATCGCCGCATGGACAACGGTCAAGCCCAGGAAAAAAAACGGAATGGCCAAAATAACCACAAGGTTGCGGCCGATGTACTCCATTTGCCCCGAGCCAATCAATGCCACGGTGGCGCCGCCGACCACGAGCCAAGACATCCAATGCGGCAGCGCCAGGCCGGAGAAAGAGGGGCTCGGCCTCAAATTCCGTTTCATGCGGACCAGAATCGCTTGCGCGGCCGCTCCATTGACCACCGTCAGCATCACCCAGGACATTCCCACCACGCCCGGAAATAACGGCGCCAGCAAGGCCACCCACTGCTGGCGATCGGCCTCCGGCAGTGATGGCGCAATGGCGGTGAAGGCGTCGTTCAGGTGAATGGAAACCGCTTTATCGACTCCGATACCGTAGCTGCCAAGGCTCGTCGCCGACGCGACCAGGAAGACCGCCGCCGCCAGGACCGTCAGCCAGCTCAAAATCCAGCCGGCGGGAAACCACGACAGGACGCCGTCCGCGTCGGGTTTTTGAATGAAAGCCAATTGGGCGACAAGCCAGGTGGGGAGGACGATAATCAAACCGTAAAAGCCCGCCGCCAACAGGCCGGCCGCCAGTCCGGCAGCGAAGATAGCGCCGCCGCCGGCCACCGTTGCCGCCGCCGGACCCAGTCCCAGCCCGGCCAGCAACAAAGGCAACGGCGCCAGGTAGACGAAGAACCAGCCTCCCGGCAAACCGCCCAGAAAGGCCATGGAAGCGAACACGCTCAAGACGCCACCGGCCAAGGCAATCAACCAACCCTTGGACATCACGTTTCCTCTATTTGCTTCGCCGCGCCTGCACCTCGACGCTACGCGCGACCTTCGGTCCCGCTGTTTCCTACCGTTGGTTTATTTGACTATATAAGAGATCAGGGCGAGGAAACGGGCTCGCTTGATCGCCGTCGTCAATTCACGCTGCTTCTTGCCGGAAACCGCGGTGATGCGGCTGGGAACGATCTTGCCGCGTTCGGAAATGTAGCGCTGCAGAAGACGCACGTCCTTGTAATCGATTTTCGGCGCCTTGTCGCCGGAAAAAGGGCAGGTTTTGGGGCGCCGTAAAAAAGGCCGCCGCCTTTTGCCGCCGCTCTCCGGGGCGCCGGATTTTCTCCGCGGAGCCCTCATTGGTCATCTCCTTGAGAGGTTTGTTTGTCGTTGACGCCGCCGCCGCCAGCGCCATTGTGGCGCGGGCGTTCATCCCGCGGGGAAAGGTTTTGCACCATCAACGACGGTTCCGTTGCGAGTTCGTCCACCTTCAGCGTGAGATAACGCAGTATGTACTCGTGCAGACGCATTTGCCGTTCCATTTCCTGAACGGCGGCGGCGGGCGCGTCGATGTTGAGAAGAACATAATGACCCTTGCGGTTTTTCTTGATCCTGTATGCCAGGGTGCGCAAGCCCCAGTTTTCCCGGCTGACGACCTTGCCGCCATTTTCTTCGATCGACTTGGAGAAATCATCGGCCAGGGCGTCGGCCTGGGATGCCGAAATGTCTTGGCGTGCGATGAATACGCTTTCGTAAAAAGGCATTTGGTTAAATCTCCCTTCGGCTTTTCTCAACCCGCTCCGAAGAAACCGTCGCGGGTATAGCCGGGCCACTCCCGGCAGGAAGAAGAAAGCGCGGAACTATACACAAATGAAGCCTGAAGGCAAGGATTCCGCCAGGTGGGTAGTGCATCAGTTTGAAATTCTTTTCTTATAAGGCCCGCGCTTCTTTGGAGCGGGCGCGTTCGCGTCGATCAGACCAACAATATCTTTCATCTCCCACAGCCGATCCGTGACGCCAGCCGCCATAGCGGGAGTGACGCGGAGGGTCTTATGGATACGGACGAAATTGTAATACATGAAGTGCAGCGCCACGGCGTGAGCGTGGTTTTCAACCTTTTTGCTGAATGCGTTTGTTAGCCGCGTGAACCGCCGCATGTGCATTCGCATGGTCAGGTTCTGGCGCTCAACGTATGACGTGCTGATGTGTTTCTTGTCGGGACGACCCGTGAAGTCTTTCTTC
>JAUXMA010000085.1 GCA_030623425.1 Rhodospirillaceae bacterium | reverse complement strand
TTCCCGTCACCGAAATTCCAATTCCGCCACCGCCCGGCGCAGGACCTGGACCGAGGCGGTGACCGCCATTGAAGCGATCACGAAGCCGACGATCAGATCGGACCAGCCGGTGCCGGTCGCCCAGACGCCGCCCGCCGCCGCCATCACGGCGATATTGGCGATGACGTCATTGCGGCTGCACAGCCAGATCGACAACATATTGCTGTCGCCGCGGCGGTGGCGGTACAGCAGCAAGGCGCTGAGCAGGTTCGCCGTCAGGGCGAGAAAACCGACGCCCCCCATGATCGTGGCAGTGGGCAAGTGGGGATGGATGGCGTGGTATAAGGTCAACCCCAGAACCCAAAGGCCGAACAATCCCATCGAGACGCCTTTGAGGATGGCCGCCGAGGCCCGCCATTTGATTGCCAGGCCGAGAACCATCAGGGTGATTCCATAGGACGCGGCGTCGCCGAGAAAATCCAGGGCGTCCGCCTGCAAGGCAACGGACTTGGCGAAGACGCCGGCGAAAACCTCACCGGCGAACATGCTGGCATTGATGACGAGAACCGTCCAAAGAACCCGCCGGTAGGCGCCGTTGGCGGTTTCGCAAGATACCGACCCCGCAAGGCGGTTCTTTTTTTCCCCATTCATGGCTTTGAAATTGCCTGAAAAAAAGTTATCAAGACTTTGAAATCAGTTATTTTTCTTATTGTCATATATTTCTTGATCGACTTGCATCCAAGGCGGATCGAGCCTGGCGATGCGGGGGTAGACCGGGCAGCTTTGCCGGTGCGCGCCGGGAAGATAGCCGATGCACATCAGGAATTCACCAACGACTTCCGGGCCCATGAACTTGAAGGTCTCGCGGAACAGCTTGGTCCATTCCGCCCTGTTCAGCGGATGGTGGCGGGCGAGCCAAAGGCTGAAACCGCCGCCGCTCTCCCTCAAACGCCGGATGCGGCGGGCGTTCTCGATCACCGCCGCGACCTTCAGCCGGTTGCGGATAATGCCCGGATCGGCGAGCAGGCGGGCGACGTCGGCGTCGCCGTAGGCGGCCACCATATCGACGTCGAAGCCGCCGAAGGCGGCGGCGGTGGTCGGCCGTTTCCTGAGCACGATGTCCCAGGAAAGGCCCGGCTGAAAGACCTCCAGGGCGAGGATTTCGAACAACGCCGTTTCGTCGACGAGGGGAAACCCGTACTCGCGTTCGTGATAGTCCTCGTGGACGGGATTGCCGGGAGCGAAGTCGCAATACCAGGACATGTCACGGCCGCAAGGCGATCAGGCCGGCCTCGGCGGCCATCCTGGAACCCAGCCCATTCTACGCCTCCTCGAGTTCGATGAGAGTACCGGAAAAGCCCTTGGGATGGAGGAAAAGCACCGGCTTGCCATGGGCGCCGGTCTTCGGTTCGCCATCGCCCAGCACGCGGATTCCCCTCGCCTTCAGGCGATCGCGGGCGGCCAGGATGTCGTTCACTTGGTAACAGAGATGGTGCATTCCGCCGGCCGGATGCCGGCGCAGGAAATCGGCGACGGGGGAGTCGTCTCCCAATGGTTCGAGGAGTTCGATCCTGCTGTTGGGCAGATCGACGAAAACCACCGTCACCCCATGGCCGGGCTCGGCCTTGGGTTCGGAAACCGCGGCTCCCAACGCGTCGCGGTAAGCCGCCGCCGCCGTCTCGAGATCGGGCACCGCGACGGCCACGTGGTTGAGTCTGCCGATCATCGCAACGATCCTCTCCGTCTTACCTTTTCAAAGATTCATACTTTTTCAAAGGCGAACCAAATGCACCGTCGTCACCGGTTTCTTGCCGAAATTCCGGCGGAAAGCGCGGCGCACGGCAATGCGCACTGTTTCTTGCACCTTGCCGTCGTCCCGGCGGGCTTTCGCCGGCATTTCGGCAAGGGCTTCGCGGACGGCCTCGGCGATCGAATCGTCAGGCCCCGCTTCGCCGCCACCGGCCACGCCAATGACCGAAATCCGCGGCTCCTCCAACTGCTTGCCGGCGCCGTTCAGCACCAAGGTGACCATCGCCGCGCCGTTGTAAAGGATCTGGCGGCGGCGCGTCGGTTCGCTGCCCATGGCGACGAGGCGGTTGCCATCGACGACCAGCCGGCCGGCGGGCACGTGATCGACGATGCCGGCGGCGCCGGGTCCAAGACGCAGCACGGCGCCGTTTTCGGCGACGAAGGCGTTGTCGACCCGGCATTCGCCGGCAAGACGCGCATTCGCCGCCAAGTGCCGGACCTCGCCGTGAACGGGAACGGCGATTTGTGGGCGAATGAGCTGGTACATGCGGATGAGCTCCTGGCGGTTGGGATGGCCGGAGACGTGAACGAAATGATCCTTCTCGGTTATCACCTCGATGCCGCGGCGGACGAATTGATCGTGGACCCGCCCAATGGCGATTTCGTTGCCGGGAATGATGCGCGACGAAAAGACCACCGTGTCCCCCTCCTCCAGGCCGACGTTGGGGTGCTTGTCGGCGGCGACCCGGGCCAGCGCCGCTTGCGGTTCGCCCTGGCTGCCGGTGCAGATGATCAGGGATTTGTCCTTGGGCAGGTATCCCGCCTCTTCCTCCTCGACAAAGGCGGAAGTGTCGGCGAGAAAGTCGCTCTCCCGCGCCACCTCGACGAAACGCTTCAGGGAGCGGCCGGTGACGACCACGTCGCGGCCGTTGGCCGTGGCGGCGGCGGCAATGGTTTTCAGCCTCGCCACGTTGGATGCGAAACAGGTGACCGCCACCCGCTTCCCGCAAGCTCCGATCAGTTTCGTCAAGCTGCCCAATAGTTCGGCCTCCGATCTCGATTCACCGGAAGCGAAGACGTTGGTGGAATCGCAGACGATGGCCAGCACGCCTTCGTCGCCAAGCCGGCGCAACGGACCCTCGTCGGCCGCCGATCCGATCACCGGGCCGGGGTCGAACTTCCAGTCCCCCGTATGCAGCACCGTTCCCGCCGGAGTGCGGATGGCGATGGCGTTGGGCTCGGGAATGGAATGGTTGAGCGTGATCAGCTCCAGGTCAAAGGGTCCGATCCGGAAGCGCCCGTTCAAGGGCACCTCGGTGAGGCTTGCATTCAGCTTGATCCCCGCCTCGTCGAGCTTGCGGCGAAGCACGGAGGCGGTGAAAGGGGTCGTGAAGATGGGGCACTCAAGGCGCCGCCAGAGATAAGGCACGGCGCCGATGTGATCCTCGTGGGCATGGGTGAGAACCAGCCCGTCCAGGCGCTCGCGCTGGTCCTCGATGAAGCCGGGATCTGGCATGATCACGTCAACCCCCGGCATGCTGTCCTTGCCGAAGGCGATCCCTAAGTCGACCATCATCCAACGGTGGCCGCCGGCGGGTCCGAAACCGTAAAGGTTTAGGTTCATGCCGAACTCCCCGGCGCCGCCCAAAGAGACGAAAAGCAATTCTTCCTTGCTCATTTTGCCAATGGCCGGTGATTGTGGGGCCGGTGATTGTGGGGCCGGTGATTGCGGCGGTGGATGGCGAGCAGCCCTTTCAGCGTCAGATCGGGATCGGAAAGCCGGATGCTGTTCGTGGACTGGGCGAACAACCGCGCCAAGCCGCCGGTGGCGATGACCTTCATTTCAGCCCCGAATTCGTCGCAAATGCGCCTGATCAGTCCTTCGATCATGCTGATGTAACCCCAGAACATGCCGGATTGCATGGCCTCGACGGTGCTCTTGCCGATCACTTTTTCGGGTCGGCCGATGGCGACACGGGGCAACTGGGCGGCGGCCATGTGCAGGGCCTCCAAGGACAGATTAACGCCGGGCGCGATGATCCCGCCACAATAGTTGCCGTCGGCGTCGATCATGTCGAAGGTGGTGGCGGTGCCGAAATCGACGACAATAAGCGGGCCGCCGTAATGTTCGTGGGCACCGACGGCATTGGCCAAGCGGTCGGCGCCGACATCTTCCGGCCGCTCGACCAGGACCTGGAGGCCGAGGTCCACCGCCGCCTCCCCGACCACCAGGGGGTCGCAATCGAAATATTTGCGACACAAAGTTTTGAGGTTGAAAAGGGCCGCCGGCACCACGGTGGCGATAATCGAGGCCGAGATCTCGCCGCCTTCGAAGCCGTCCAACCGCATCAACTGCGTCAGCCAGACACCGAATTCATCCGCCGTGCGTTCGCTATCGGTCGAGAACCGCCATTGGCCGCGAATGTCTCCGCCGTCGTCGAAGACGGCGAAAACGATGTTGGTGTTTCCCGAATCGATCGCCAGCAGCATCTCTCACCTTAACCTCGCCGGCGGCGCCGGCGGTTCCGCCGGGAACACGTCGCCGGCGGTGATCCGCCGCTCCCGGCCGCCCTGATTAAGGATCAGAGTACCGTCGGCGTCCAGTCCCTTAAAGATACCATGCAGCGTTTCTCGCTCAAGCCGCACTTCTAGCTGGCCGCCCAGGCTCTCGGCCCGTTGCAGCCAAGCCCCGCGGATCGGCGCGAAGCCAAGATTCCGCCAAGTCGCCAATCCGGCCAGGAACCGCGGGCACAATGTCTCCAGCAAGCCGGCAACGGTGACGTTGCCGGCGCCTTCAGAAGCCAAAGAGGTGGCCGGAAAGCGGGTTTGGGAAGGATGGTGCCGGATGTTGATGCCGACGCCGATCACCAGCCAGTCGACGCCCGCGTCGCCGGCGGCCGACGATTCCAGCATGATGCCGGCGACCTTGCGTCCCTCGACCAAAACGTCGTTGGGCCATTTGCAGGTGACGAAGGTGCCGCTCGGCAAAACCGCCGCCACCGATTCCGCGACGCTGTTGGCGGCGACGAATCCCAGTTGCATGGCGGCGGCGGCCGGCACGCCGGGCCTGAGCAATAGTGAACAATAAAGATTGCCTGGCTTCGAAACCCAGGATCTGCCGCGCCGACCCTTGCCAGCGGTCTGCTCTTTGGCCCGGATCACGGTGATTTCCCCGGCCTCTCCTTGCCGGCTGGGCTTGTCCATGTTCGTCTGGGCGGCGGCCAAACGCTTGGCTTCCTCGTTGGTGCTGTCGATGCTGTCGTATAAGACCAGCCGGAATGGACCGGGCAGATGAAGGGATTCGCTCATCCCTTAAAAAAGGGTGGCCGAGGCGGCGGCGGCGGCGGCAAGAATGGGCGCCGGATAGGCGAAGAAAAAGACGATGATCAGACTGCTCGCCAGCAACACGGCGGCGATTTCCCGGCCGATGGGCCGGTTCAGGGGTTCGGTCGGTTGGTCGAAGTACATGATCTTGACAATCCTAAGGTAATAGAAGGCGGCGACGACGCTGGCGAGAACGCCGATGACGGCGAGGGCGTAAAGTTCCGCCTCGATGGCGGCGAAGAAGATATAGAACTTGCCGAAGAAACCGGCGAGCGGCGGAATGCCGGCCATGGAGAACATGAAAATGGCCATGGCCAGGGCCAGCATCGGGTGTGTCCTGGATAAACCGGCAAAATCGTCGATGGTTTCCAGCATGCGCTCTCCCCGGCGCATGCTGAGGATGCAGGCAAAGGCGCCCAGGTTCATGAATAGATAAATGGCCATGTAGATCATAATGCCTTGAATACCCGCTTCCGTGCCTACCGCCAGTCCGATCAGCGCGTAGCCGACATGGCCGATGGAGCTGTAAGCCATCATGCGTTTGATATTGCTTTGGTTGATGGCGGCAAAGGCGCCAAGAACCATGGAGGCGATGGACAGGAACATGACGATCTGCCGCCACTGATCCACCAACTCCCCGAAGGGACCGATCATGATCCGGACGAGCAAGGCCAGGGCGGCGATTTTCGAAGCCACCGAGAAGAAGGCGGTGAACGGAGTCGGCGCGCCTTCGTAAACATCCGGGGTCCACATATGGAACGGCACGGCCGAGACCTTGAAGGCCAGGCCGGCGATGATAAAGACGAGCCCGACGATCACACCGAGAGCCGGCGTGTTCCCTTCGCCAGCATGGAAAACCGCCGCCAGGGCGTCGAAATTGGTGGTCCCGGCAAACCCGTAAACCAGGGAAGAGCCGTAGAGCAGCATCCCCGAGGCGAGCGCCCCCAAAACGAAAAACTTGAGCCCGGCCTCCGTCGAACGGATATCGTCGCGCTGGAAAGTGGCGATCACATAAAGCGACAGGCTTTGTATTTCGAGACCCAGATAAAGGGAAATGAGGTCGTTGGCCGAGATCATCACCATCATGCCGGTGGTCGCCAAGAGGATCAGAACCGTGTACTCGAACCTGGCGATGCCTTGGTGTTCTAGATAGGCCGGGGAAAGGACGATGACCATGGCCGCCCCGGTCAGCACCAGCACTTTGAAAAAAACGGCGAAGGAATCGCTGACGAATAGGCCGCTGAAGCCGACCAGGCGCCCGCCGGCAACGGTCAAGAGCAGTAGAAGGGCGAGCATCAGGGCGATCACTCCCAAATACGAGATCCACCGTGCCGTTTGCACTGTTGCGGCGCCGTCCCCCTCCCTTTGAAAGACGCCCAGCATGAGAAGCGCCATGGCAACCGTGACCATGAAAATTTCCGGAAGGGCGGGAATCAAGTTCGGGACTTCCGCGATCGGCATGTCTCGAAGCTCTTCTATTGCGCCGCCAGGACACCGCCGCCGGCGGCCTTGGCGACATTGACCTGTTCAATCAGGTGGTTGACCGAAACGTGCAAGACGTCCAGGAACGGCAACGGATAGACGCCCATCCAAAAAACCAGGATCAGCAGCGGCGCGAAAACGGCGATCTCGCGCGGG
>JAUXMA010000118.1 GCA_030623425.1 Rhodospirillaceae bacterium | reverse complement strand
TCCCAGGTCAACCCGAAGGGCCGCGGTTTCAATAACATGGGCGTAGTCAGCCGCCGCAATCGATTCTCCAGCATCGCGGCCCGCCGCCATACTAGCCCCAGACCTTGTAAACGCGGCGCAACCCGTGATGAACTTCCCAAACAGGCTCTAACAACCCGCCAACGGGCCTGGAAAGAAAAGCGGCCGGAATCAGGCTTCACGGCCGCCAACTTCCTTCCACTCGCAATTCATTTGCATTTCGCCGGCCGTGTTGGCGACGGTCGCCAAACAGGAGCGGGTAGTGGCCTCGGGGATGTTGACGGAGAACCTGATCACATATTGCCCGGCTCCCACCGCTGGGACCTTGACGGCGTTCAGCCGCACAATGTTGGCCTTGAACTGGATGAAAACCTCGCACAGGCGGGCGATCAATCCGGGGCGGTCGCCGCCGCTTACGTCGATGTGGTGGGTGACGCGGCCGGAAGGGCCGTGAACCGGCTCCAAATCGAAACGGCTCACCGTCACTTTCGCTCCCGTCAGTTCCCGCAGGCGCCGCAAATCGTCTTCCACGCTTTCGACCGGGATGTCGCCGGGAAATTCGCAGATCGCCGTGAATTCGGCGCCGCCTCCCAACACCGCGAAAGTGGTGTCGCCCAGGTTGGCGCCCAAATCAAACAAGCGGCCGGTGATGGCGGCGACCAATCCGACCGAATCGCCGCACAAGATGGAAACGATAGCCGTAGTCGTCATGGCATGGCTCACCTTGGTATTTTCCTTTTGGGCCAGATTAGCGGACTTTGCCGGGCAAATGAATGCCTGTTCGTAAGAGCTTCCAGGCCGCGAGGCGGGCATTGGATGCTGCCAAAGTTCCGTTATCCGTGATACCCTTTGTCGATGATTGCCATGACGTCTGGCCACCTATGCCCGGAGGGGGAGATGCGGCGAGCAAGGATTGGCCTTTTGCTGGCGGCGGGATTGATACACGCCGCCGCCATCCCCGCCGCCACCGCGGCGCCGGAAAAGATCCGCAAAGCGGAGATATATGTCCATCCGGTAATAAAATATACCCTCTCCATTCCCCCGGGCGCGCAGGTGGCGGAACGCGGAGAAAAGCGCGACATCGCCATTCGCTCGCGCCAGGGCTATCGCATCAACATTCAGACCAAAGCCGCTAACCCGGGCGCCAGCTTCCAGGACATGATCGCCCGGCTGGAAGCCCTTTATCTCGGGCCGGGACGGGCTTGGTCGCGCAAGTTGGGCGAGGGGCCGATGACCGTCGCCGGCATGCCCGCATACCAAACCCTTTACGAGGGATCGGGCACCCGGGCGGGCGTGGTTGTCGCCCGGGGCCGGATCACCGATTTCGTGTTCATGTTTTTCGCCCCGCTACGTGGCTTCAAAGTCCTGAAGAACGAATTCGACTGGGTGCTTGATAATTTCCAACCCGCCGCCGGAGAAGTGGCCGTCAAGACCGCTCCTTCTCTTCAAGCCACCGTTCCGCCGCCGGACGCGCCCGGGAAATCCAGCCGCCGCCATTTCGCCGACCCGAAGTTCGGGTTTTCCATTGATTATCCCGCCGACTGGAGCATCGCCAAACCGTCGCCCTTTACGGTGATTTTTCGCGGCGGGGAGGGGACGGATGCCTTTTACGCCACCGTCGGCATCCGCAACGTCAGGTCATCCTCGGCGGCCGGACAAAGGCAGGTGGCCGCCGCCGTTCTCTCCGATCTGAAGGCGCAATTGGCGGCGGCCGCCACGGAGGTCGAATATTTCGGCGAGAGACCCTTGACCTATGACAAGAACGGCCTTCGCCTGGAAGGATACGAGTTCCTGGTGACCTACACCATGGAAAGAGGGCGTTTCAGGCAGTGGACCATAATCATCCCCAGGCCCGAGGGCGATATCGCCCACGTTTGGTCCTATGCCTCGCCCGCGGCCCGGTTCCACTTTTTCAGACCGGTTGTCGAGGCCATGTGGAAGTCGTGGATCATCCGCGTCTCGCCGGCCACATCTCGTGGGCGCGGCGGATGACGCGTTCCGTTTCCGTCCACAGGCGAAGAGGGGAAAGTTCGTCGAGTCCGAACCACGCCGCTTCGGCGGCGTCGCCGCCGGCCCTGATCCCGTCTTGCCGCCAGGAAGCCAAGATATCGATGAGGGTGTAATTGGTAGCGAATCCGCCCGGACGGGTCATTGTCGATGAAATCGACGACGTCGACAACACCTTCGATCTCGGCGCCGACCCCGGTTTCCTCAAGAACCTCGCGCCTCGCCGCCTCGAATACCGTCTCGCCGAGTTCCTGGGCGCCGCCAGGCAAGTTCCACCGTCCTTGCCGCGGCGGATTGGCGCGGCGGACCAGAAGAACTTCGCCGTCTCGCAAGACGACGGCGCCGACGCCGACAATCGGACGGTCGGGATAAAGCCTAGTGGCCTGTATCATCCAAATTGCCCCCTTTTTTTGCCGTTATCGGGTCGGGATAAGGTACGATGCTGGAAATAGTGATCATAAACATCACAGGGGAGGTCCGGCATGGCGGAAAAAGGGATTCTGGAACGCGCGACGTTTGCGGCCGGTGACACGATTTTCAAGGAAGGTGATGCTGGCGATAAGGCTTACGTGGTGCAGTCCGGCGCCGTCGAGATCGTCAAAAACATCGACGGGAAAGACATCGTTCTCGGCACCATCGACCAAGGCGGTATTTTCGGCGAAATGGCGTTGATCGACGATCAGCCGCGGATGGCCTCGGCGCTCGCCCGCGAAGGGACCACCCTCATCGTCGTCTCGCGGACGTTGTTCACCGCCAAACTGGCAAAAACGGATCCGTTTATCCGTGGATTGCTCAACATTTTCGCGGAAAACATCCGCAACATGTCGAATAAAGCGGGGGCCTAAAGCATTTCAGGATTGATCACACTCATGCGATCAATCCGCGTTCAAACGCCACGCGGGCTTACGCCCGCTGTCGCGGCGGATTGCGGCTCTCGCCACAATCAGAGCGCATCCAAGATTAAATGATTCCATTCAATCCCGATGCGCTCTAATCCCGAAGTTCCGCGAGGTCCCTGAAAAACTCCAAGGCTTCAGGATTGGCGAGGGCGCCGGTGTTTTTCACCTCGCGCCCGTGCACCGTGTCGCGAACCGCGAGCTCGGTGATCTTGCCCGATTTGGTGCGCGGGATATCGGCCACCTGCACCACCTTGGCGGGGACATGGCGCGGCGTGCATTGGCCGCGGATTTGCGACTTGATCCTTGCCGCCAGATCTCCGTCGAGGCCGATCCCGCCGCGCAAGACCACGAACAGGACGATGCGCACGTCGCCCTCCCAGTCCTGGCCGATGGCGATGCTTTCCACCACTTCGTCCAACCGCTCCACCTGACGGTAGATCTCGGCGGTGCCGATGCGCACCCCGCCCGGGTTAAGCGTGGTGTCGGAACGGCCGTAAATGATGACGCCGCCGTGCTCGGTCAGCTCGGCGTAGTCGCCGTGACACCAGACGCCGGGGAATTTGTCGAAATAGGCCGAACGGTATTTTTCACCCTCGTCGTCGTTCCAGAAGCCGACCGGCATCGACGGGAACGGAGCGGTGCAGACCAGTTCGCCTTTCCGGCGGCGCACCGGCTCGCCGTCATCGTCGAAGACCTCGACCGCCATGCCCAGGCAACGGGCCTGTATCTCGCCGCGCCAAACCGGGCCTGTCGGGTTGCCGCCGACGAAACAGCCGATGATGTCGGTGCCGCCGGAGATGGAGGCCAGCAGCACGTCCTTTTTAATTTTCTCGTAGACGAAATCGAAGCTTTCCGGGGCCAGCGGCGAGCCGGTCGAGGTGATGGTCGCGAGCCGGTCTAAGCGGTGGCTGTCGATGGGCTCCAGTCCGGCCTTGCCGACGGCGTCGAGGTATTTGGCCGAGGTGCCGAACAGGGTCATGCCTTCGGCGTCGGCGTAATCGAAGAGGAGGTTGCCGTCGGGGTAAAACGGCGAGCCGTCGTAAAGCAGCACCGTCGCCTCGCAGGCGAGCGCCGAAACCAACCAGTTCCACATCATCCAGCCGCAGGTGGTGAAATAGAAAACCCGGTCGGCGGGCTTGATGTCGCAGTGAAGCAAGTGCTCCTTCAAGTGCTGCAACAGAGTTCCGCCGGCGCCATGGACGATGCATTTGGGGGCGCCGGTGGTGCCCGAGGAATACATGATATAAAGCGGATGATCGAACGCCAGCCGCTTGAAATCGATGTCGCCGGCGTCGAAACCGGCGATGAATGACTCGAACGGCTGGACCTTGGGCGGCATCCCGCCAGGCGGCGTCCGGCGCACCAAAGAAACCAGCACCGCCGTTTTCACCGACGGCAAATGTTCGAGGATCTCCTCGAGTTTGCCCAGGCAGTCATGGACCCTGCCGTTGTAATGATAACCGTCGGCGGCGAACAGCACCTTGGGCTCGATCTGGCCGAAGCGGTCGACCACCCCGCTGACGCCGAAATCGGGCGAACAGGACGACCAGACGGCACCCAGGGAGGCCGCCGCCAACATGGCGATGACGGCTTCCGGCATGTTGGGCAGGTAACCGGCGACCCGGTCGCCGGGCCCGACTCCCGCCGCCGCCAGGGCCCGGTTGAGGCGGCAGACCTGGCGGTGGAGTTCGCCGCGGCTCAAACGGCGGCGGACCTTGTCCTCGCTCCAGAAGACCAGGGCGTCCGTGTCGTCGCGCCGCTTGAGAAGGTTTTCGGCGAAGTTGAGGCGGGCCTCCGGGAACCATTTCGCGGCCGCCATCGAATGCGCGTCGACCAGCACCGCCCCGCCCCAGGTTTCGGCGATGACGCCGGCATAGTCCTTGAACGAATGCCAGAACTTCTCCATTTCGTCGATGGAGAAGCGGTAAAGCTCGCCGTAATCGCCGATGGCGACGTTCCAATCCTTCTCCACCGCCGCCATGAACCCAGCCATGTTGGTCCGCCGGATGCGATCGCGGCTTGGCCGCCAAAGCGGTTTGGCCATGGTTTTCCATCCCCCATGCCAACGCGACGAAAGATCAAGGCGGTGGCGCCGCCTTGTCGATGAAACGGGCGAGGTCGATGTCGCGTTCGCTCAAACCGTTGCAGTCGTGGGTGGAAAGGGTGATTTCGACCCGGTTGTAAACATTGAACCATTCCGGGTGATGGTCCATTTTTTCGGCCTTCAGCGCGACCCGCGTCATGAAAGCGAATGCCTCGTTGAAATTGGCGAAACGGAAAGACTTGCCGATGGCGTCCCGGCCGTCGACCTCGATCCAGCCGCGAAGACCTTCAACGGCGGCGCGGCGCGCTTCTCCTTGCAGTTTCTCGACCATTGGCGATCTCCTCTCCAACTAGAGCGGATCGTGATTGATCGAACCCACTTCGTGGGATTGATCAATCACTCAGAATCCACTCTACTTCAATAAGTTAGAGCAAACTCTCCAGATTGTTGGATCGCCTTTGGCGATTCCAATCAATCTGGATTTGCTCTACTGTCATCAAGGTGGGAGCACTTGGCGTCGCGGTCAAGGCGCGGTAATCTATGGCCATGACGGGTGATCATTCCGCGCCTCCCGGAACTGCCGAGATCGAGACCATCGCCCGGGCCGCTTTGAAGACGCTTCCCAAAGAGTTGAACCGCCATGCCGCCGATGTCGTGATCAGGGTCGAGGAATTTCCCGACGCCGAAACGGAAAGGGAAATGAAGCTGGAGAGCCCTTTCGATCTTCTCGGCCTCTATCACGGGGTCTCGCTGGATCGAAAGAGCGTCGCCGATACGCCCGAGGATATCGACATGATCATTCTTTACCGCCGCCCGATCCTCGATTATTGGTGCGAAAGCGGCGAGGGCCTTGCCCGTATCGTGCGCCATGTGCTGATTCACGAAATCGGCCATCATTTGGGCCTCAGTGATGGCGACATGCGGCGTATCGAGGAGCGGACTTGAGCGGGCAAGCGTAACCGCCGTG
>JAUXMA010000286.1 GCA_030623425.1 Rhodospirillaceae bacterium | reverse complement strand
TCGGCTATTGAGGCACCGCCAGACGAAAGGGGCGGAAACGGATAGGCTGATCCTAACACCACCGCGCCACATCCCTACACTACCAAAAGCGGCACTCCGAGGCGGAGCCTCCAAAGGTCCGTAATGCGGCAGTAAGCAGACCCTCGATTTTAAGAGTACACACCTTAAGAGCGGATCGATCAATCACGATCCGCCCTACAACAATTAAGTTAGAGCAAACCCTCCAGATTGATGAGAAGCCTTTGGCGATTCTAATCAAACCAGATTTGCTCTAGGAAAGTCATCCTGATTGTTTGTCGTTTTTTCCGGGAAGCTTCGCCGCGCCGCCGCCATGGCTGAGCCGGCCCAGGATGTCGTCCAACTGATCGACGGTGCGATAGTGGACGGTCAGGGTTCCCCCTTTTCCCTTGCCGAGGAATTTGATTTCCACCTTTAATCCCAAGAGGTTGACCAGATCTCTTTCGAGCGCCAGGATGTCGGCGTCCTTGGCCGCGGATTTCCGCCCTCCTTTCGTTTTTTTTCCTTTGCCCTGGCCTTTGTCCCGGGCCAGCTTTTCGGTCTGCCGGACGTTCAGTCCCAGTTTCACCACTTGGCCGGCCAGGGCGGTGGGATCGTCGGCTGTCAACAAGGCGCGGGCGTGGCCGGCGGTAAGCGTCCCGCCATCCAGCATTTTCTTGACCGGATCGGGAAGGTCCAGCAGGCGCAGCATGTTGGCGACATGGCTGCGGCTTTTGCTGACGGCATGGGCCAAGTCCTGTTGGTTGTGCGAAAATTCCTCCATCAACCGGCTATAGCCTTCCGCCTCTTCCAGGGGCGAGAGGTCCTGGCGTTGGAGGTTCTCGACCATGGCGATTTCCAATGCTTCCCGGTCCGTCAGCTCCTTGATGATGACCGGGATTTCGTGCAATTGGGCTTGTTGGGCGGCGCGCCAACGGCGTTCTCCGGCGACGATTTCATAGGCGTTGACTTGGCCGGGTAAACGGCGCACCAGCAGCGGCTGGAGGACGCCTTTTTGGCGGACGGACCGGGCCAGGTCCTCGATCAGTTCCGCATCCATGGAGCGGCGGGGCTGCAGACGGCTAGGGTGAAGCTGCTCGATGGGGACCGGTTTCGAAGCCCCGGGCTTGTCAAGCTCGGAATAATCCTCGCCGCCGTCCTCGCCCAGCAAGGCCGACAGCCCGCGGCCCAGGTTGCGGCGCTTGTCCTCGCCGGCCATCTAGGCCGATATCCGCCGTTCGCGGCGCAGGACTTCGCTGGCCAGATGAATGTAAGCCTGGGAGCCGGCACAGCCCATGTCATAGACGAGAACCGGTTGGCCGTGGGAGGGCGCTTCTGAGACGCGCACGTTGCGGGGAATCACCGTCTTGTAAACCTTGTCGCCGAAATGGTCGCGAACGTCGTTGGCGACCATTCCGGACAAGTTATTGCGTGTATCGAACATTGTTAACACAATACCTTGTATATCGAGACCGGGGTTAAAAGTCCGCTTGATCCGTTCGATGGTCTTTATCAAATGGCTTAATCCTTCCAAGGCCAAGAACTCGCATTGCATCGGCACGAGAACGGCCTGGGCGGCGACCAAGGCATTGATGGTCAACAGGCCGAGGCCCGGCGGACAGTCGATAAGGATGTAGTCGAAGTCCCCGGGCCCCGCCGCCAAAGCCTTGCGCAAGCAATAGGCCCGGGTTTCCATATCCACCAGTTCGATTTCCGCCGCCGACAGATCGATGCCCGAGGGGACAATTTTGAGGCCCGGAATGCAGGTCTCCAGAATCGTTTCATCGAGACGGGCCTGGTCGATCAATAAGTGGTAGGAATTTCGGTTTCGCGCTTGCCGCGCGATGCCAAGCCCGGTGCTGGCGTTGCCCTGGGGATCCAGGTCGATGATGAGGACGTTCTTTTTGACGGCGGCCAAGGCGGTGGCCAGGTTGATGGCGGTGGTGGTCTTGCCGACCCCGCCTTTCTGGTTGGCGATGGCGATGATCCTAGTGGCTTGGCCGGGGGTGTTGGTGTCAACCATGTCGGCGCGCCATTCCTTCCACTTTCAGGATCACCCCAGAAGGATCCGATCGGCTTTCGATTTTCGACACCTTCATATGCCATTTTTTTTGCGTATCCGTCAATTCCTCTTCGGCTTTTCGGCCTTTGTAAAAGAAACAGAGCGCCTTTCCGCGACCGGCCACGAACTGTTCGGCGTAAGCCAGGAGCCTGGCCAGGGACGCGCATGCCCGGGCGGTGACGACATCGGCGGCGAAGGGCTCGAGGTTTTCGATGCGGCCGTTGTGGATCGCCGCGCCGGCTTCAGTGACCCGGTTGACCTCGTTGAGAAAGGCGCATTTGCGGCTGTCGCTTTCGACCAGGTGGACGTCCCAGTCGCCGATGACGGCGAGGACGAGACCGGGAAATCCGGCGCCGCTGCCGAAGTCGAGCAAGGTGCCCGGGCGGCCCGGCAGATGCGGCAACAGTTGCGCCGAATCCAAGAAATGCCGCCGCCACATGTCGGCCATGCCGCGGCGCCCGACAAGATTGATCCGCCGTTGCCATTTGGCCAGCAGCTCGGCATAGATTATCAACCGCTCCAGCCGTTGCCGGGTAATCCCGGTGGCGGCGGCGAACTCGGCGGCGGTCATCGGCGCCGGAGGTTTCACGGCCCTGTGACGGCTACCGTCATTTTGGCCCATGCCAACCTGCCCTCCGTACGACTTCGGGAGGCGGGATGGTTGGCATTTTGGCCCATGCCAAATGGTTGGCAATGACCAATGTTTCACGTGAAACAGACATCTAGAGCAAATCCCGAGCGGATGGACTCATCCGCGACGACGCATTTGCGTTTAAAATAAACACGCTCACGCCGAAAGCCGCCGCTGGCGCCGCCGTACGTAGCCTAAAAGCAATGTCAGGGCGGCCGGCGTGACCCCGGAGATTCTCGATGCCGCCCCCAGGGTGGCCGG
>JAUXMA010000293.1 GCA_030623425.1 Rhodospirillaceae bacterium | reverse complement strand
GGGAAAACGTGATTGGTTTATAGTCGAACGTTAATTTTTCAGACGCGCTTTCCAGCGGCGAACGGGGCAAATCATGAGCAAGGCCATTCGCATCTTCGAGACCGGCGGCCCGGACGTGCTGCGTTGGCGGGACGTCGATGTTGCCGCTCCCGGCCGCGGCGAGGTTCGCCTCCGGCAGACCGCCGTCGGACTCAACTACCTCGACGTCTATCATCGCAGCGGGCTCTATCCTTTGGCGGAATTGCCCGCCGTCATCGGCATGGAAGGGGCGGGCGTCGTCGAAGACTTAGGCCCGGAAACGGCCGGCTTCGAGGTCGGCCGGCGGGTCGCCTACGCCGGCCTGCCGCCGGGCGCCTACGCCGAGCAAAGGGTGATACCGGCGCACCGCCTTATCGCCCTGCCGGACGGCATCGACGATCGCCAGGCCGCCGCCATGATGCTCAAGGGCATGACCGCCCATTATCTGATCCGCCGCACTTATCGCGTCCAAAAGGGTGATACCATTCTTGTTCATGCCGCCGCCGGCGGCGTCGGCTCGATCCTTTGTCAATGGGCGAAACACCTGGGCGCCACCGTCATCGGCACCGTCGGCAGCGATGAAAAAGCCGATTTCGCCGGCGCCAACGGCTGCGACCATACAATCGTTTATTCGCGTGAAAATTTCCCCGAACGGATCGGCGAAATCACCGGCGGCGGCGGCGTCGCGGCGGTCTACGATTCCGTCGGCCGGGCCACCTTCGAGGGCTCGCTGGATTGCTTGCGGCCCTTGGGCGTCATGGTCAGCTTCGGCAGCGCCTCGGGTCCCGTCGCACCGTTCGATCCGGCGATCCTGGCCGCCAAGGGATCGCTGTTTTTGACCCGCCCTACGTTGATGACCTATACCGCCAAGCGCCAAGACTTGGTCGCCGCCGCCGAGGAACTGTTCGACGTCGTCCTGAGCGGCCAGGTCAAAATCGCCATCCATCAAACCTATCCCCTGGCGGAAGCGGCGCAAGCCCACCTCGACCTGGAGGCGCGAAAGACCAAAGGCTCGACGGTTCTGATTCCTTGAGAGCGCCTTTCCCGCCGCGTCGTCGCGCCCATCGGCGCGAAATGCGGGTTGGTATTAACTGTTCATGGAATCGAAGAACTCCTCGTTGTTCTTCGATTCCTTGAGTTTGGCAAGCAGGAAATCCATGGCGTCGGTGATTCCCATGGGCATAAGGATGCGGCGCAAGATCCACATTTTCGACAATGTCCCCTGGTCGACCAAAAGCTCTTCCTTGCGGGTGCCGGACTTGGTGATGTCAATGGAAGGCCAGGTGCGTTTGTCGGAAAGTTTGCGGTCGAGGATGATTTCCGAATTGCCGGTGCCCTTGAACTCTTCGAAGATCACCTCGTCCATGCGCGAACCGGTATCGATCAGCGCCGTCGAGATGATGGTCAGCGAGCCGCCTTCCTCGATGTTGCGGGCGGCGCCGAAAAACCGTTTCGGGCGCTGCAGGGCGTTGGCGTCGACGCCGCCGGTCAAGACCTTGCCCGAGCTCGGGACGACGGTGTTGTATGCACGCGCCAAGCGGGTAATGGAATCGAGCAAAATAACCACGTCGCGTTTGTGTTCGACCAGACGTTTGGCCTTTTGGATGACCATTTCCGCCACTTGCACGTGACGGGACGCCGGCTCGTCGAAGGTCGAGCTGATCACCTCGCCCTTCACCGAACGGTCCATGTCGGTCACTTCCTCGGGCCTCTCGTCGATCAAAAGCACGATCAGGTAGCATTCGGGATGATTGATGGCGACGGCGTTGGCGATGTTCTGCAGCATCACCGTTTTGCCGGTCCTGGGCGGCGCCACGATCAGCGCTCGCTGGCCCTTGCCGATGGGAGAGATGAGGTCGATAACCCGTGAGGTTCGGTCCTTGACGGTCGGATCGTCAATTTCCATTGTCATGCGCTCATCGGGATAAAGAGGCGTCAGGTTGTCGAAATTAATCCGATGGCGGACGTCCCCCGGGTCGGAGAAGTTGATGTCGTTGACTTTCAGCAGGGCGAAATACCGCTCACCGTTTTTCGGCGAGCGGATCTGACCTTCCACCGTATCGCCCGTTCGTAAACCGAATCGCCGCACCTGGCTCGGGGAGACGTAAATGTCATCCGGTCCCGGGAGATAGTTGGCCTCTGGCGAGCGCAGGAAGCCGAATCCATCCTGAAGAACCTCGAGGACGCCATCGCCGAAAATGGCGATGTCATTCTCGGCCAGCTGTTTGAGGATGGCGAACATCATATCCTGTTTGCGCAGCGAGCTGGCGTTCTCGATTTCCAGTTCCTCGGCGTAGCCGAGGAGATCGGCCGGTGTCTTGGTTTTGAGTTCTTGAAGATTCATGGTCGGACGGAAAAGCGATCTGATGGAGAGATCTTAGAAAGGGATTAAATAAGGGATAATGCTAAAAACCGACTTTGTCCCCGATGTCGGTTTTGAAAGGAACAGGACTGCTGCGCCGCGTCCGATAAAGAGGAAGGGTTCCTTGAGAACGCCGCCAGAAATAAAGATCGGCAAAGCCAAGAAAGGAAAGCCTAACCAAACCTCAAGGGCTAGTCAAATGGAGAATGCAAGCCGCTTCAAATCGCTTTAAAAGGGCTTGACCACGGCGAGAATAACGATGCCGATCATCAGCAGGGTCGGTATCTCATTGACGATACGGAAAAATTTTTCCGAATGGCCGTTCGTATCGCCGGCGAAATTGCGCCGCCACCGCCACATCAGAACATGGATCACCAAAAGCAAGGCGACCAAAAACAGCTTGCCGTGGAGCCAGCTCGCACCCCGTATCCTTTCGCCGAAATCCGCCAGCAGCAAACCGCCAAACAGGATCGAAGCCAGCATGGCCGGTGTCATGAT
>JAUXMA010000037.1 GCA_030623425.1 Rhodospirillaceae bacterium | reverse complement strand
TGCGGCCAGCCGCTAAAATTTCCGGCATCGACGGTGACGATGGCATCATCGGGAAGCCGGCGCTCCATTTCAGCCATGACCGCCGCCAAATCGAGAGCCCCGCCGTGGGGCGCCGGTTTCCGGGCGGCCTGGTAATCGCGGCGGGCGTCCCGCCTCCACTGACGCCAGGCGGAACTGTCCACGGAGGCCATGGCGGCGGCCGCCTCGGCAAATTCGGCAGGGCCGGAATGGACGGCGAGATCGGGCTTGAACACCCGGCCTGGCTCGGTGGCGGCGGCGTGGACATGGATCAGGGCTTGCTGCTCATTCGGCCCCGGCGCCGCGATCAGGGTGTAGCCCTGGGTGGTGATTTCGCCCAGACGCGCTCCGACCACCAACAAGACGTCCGCCTCCTTGACTCTTCGCACCAACGCCGGGTCGGGACCGATGCCCAAATCGCCTATGAAGTTGGGATGGCTGTTGTCGAAAATGTCGTGGCGGCGGAAGGAACAGCAGACGGCAAGACCGTTGGCCTCGGCGAAAGCCAGGATCAGCCCTTTCGCCCGCTCCGTCCAGCCGCCGCCGCCGACCAGCATGACCGGCCTTTTGGCGGCGCCCAGGATGTCGCGCAACCGCTCCATGACATCGGGACCGGGGCGGGGATTGTCGACACGGGCGGCGGCGGCGGCGATCTCGCAAGTCTGGCGCTGCATATCCTCGGGCAGCACCAGGACGACCGGACCGGGGCGGCCGGAAACGGCGATCGAGAAAGCACGCTCCATGAATTCAGCCACCTGTTGGGGACGGTCCACCTGGGCAACCCATTTGGCGAGCGGCGAGAACATTCGCCGGAAGTCCACTTCCTGGAAAGCCTCGCGCCCCAAATGACGGCGCGCCACCTGGCCAACCAGCAACAGCATTGGCGTCGAATCCTGAAAGGCGGTATGAACGCCGATGCTGGCATTGCACGCTCCCGGCCCGCGGGTCACCAAACAAACGCCGGGTTTGCCGGTGAGTTTTCCGTGCGCCTCGGCCATGAAGGCGGCGCCGTTCTCGTGACGGCAAGTGATCAGCGAGATCTCGTCCCCGACGTCATGGAGAGCGTCCAAAATCTCCAAATAGCTCTCGCCGGGCACGCAGTAGGCCACATCGACGCCATGCCGGCGAAGAGCGTCGGCGACCAGCCCGCCGCCGCTGCGGAAAGGGGAGCGGTCCGTCATCACCCCACGAAACTGCCACAAAAGTCCTTTCCATGAAACCACCGATGGCCGAGAGTGGGCGAGCGCCGGACAAAACCAGGAATGGCCCGATCCCGCATTGCGACATTTTTTCCGTGGACTTCCCCCGCGCATGGCCGATGACAAGGAATGTGGCAATGCAAGGCTCGGGCCCCGTGGACACGGCCCGGTCCTACCTGCTAATCCGCTTGCCCCAGCCGCTTCGCTCGGCCCGATCGATGGCCTTGAACTGGTCGGCCAGGCTGACCCCGAATTCCTTCTCCGCACGCTTGAGGAGTTTCTTGGCCTTGCCGTCCGAGACGTGCTTGAACTGACCGTTCAGATGCTTGCGCACCTCCTTGCCGTACTTGCCGGACAGATACGGCGTCGCCTTGGCCAGGAATTCCTGGAAAAGCTTGTCAACTTTCTTGATGTCTTTCTTCGCCGCCATTTCGCGTTCCTAGGAAATTTGGGGCTGTTGCGGGCCGTGGGCAATCCGGCATTCCCCAGATGACTTCTCAAACTGGACCCAATGGTAGCCGAAGATCGCGCCTCGGGGAACGTTGAAATGAGTTTCCGGCCAGCCCGGCCACCGCTTTCGAACGACAAGCCGACATGCCAAGTGCAAGAGCTTGCCTTGCCCAGCTTTTGTATAGCCAGGATCGCTTGTTCGGGCGCGATCCACCCCGATTCCGCTTGCCGCGCCGAAGAGCCATATATACTAACCAGTAACCAGGTTTTCCTTTTTCGAAAAAGCAGCCGAGCCATGAGCGCAGCAACCGCCAAATTCGCCGTCGGGCAGTTGATTCATCACAAACTCTTCGACTATCGCGGCGTCATCGTCGACGTCGATCCCTCTTTCGAGGGCAGCGAGGACTGGTACCGGTCCGTCGCCAAGTCGCGCCCGCCCAAGGACCGGCCCTGGTATCACGTCCTGGTCGACGGCTTCGGGCACCGCACCTACGTGGCCGAACGCAACCTGCAACCGGATACGGCGGGTGGGCCCGTCGATCATGCCGACATCGGCGTTTACTTCAAAGCTTTCGGCGATGAAGGCTACATCCCCCGCCGCAAGGAAAATTAACTTTCCAAAGCCCGTTTCAGGGGATCGAGGAATTTCTCGTAAAGCCGCCATCGGCCCACCGATTTCGAGTAGATGGGCTGGCGAACCTGCCAGTTCGAGGCCGTCCGCACGGCCCGCCGCGTGTTATGGAATTCGAGGCAGGCGTCGTCCCACGGCAGCCCGAGAAAATCAATCAGGCGGCGGCTTTGCCCTTCCTGGTCGTTGACGAGGTCCTCGTAGCCGATGTCCATTACCTTTAACGGCAGGACCCGCCGCCAGTGGTCCATCAGGCTCTCATAGGCTTTGAAATAGTGGCCGATGTCTTCCAGCCGTGTCGTCCAGGGATGGGAATCGGTGAAATTCTGCAAGTAGCATGAAAGGCCCAGGTCGCGGGCGTCGCGGCGGCAGTGGATGATCCTGGCGGCGGGGTGCAGGAGGGCGATCAGGGCGAGGTGAAGGTAATTGAACGGCATCTTGTCGATGACGCGGGCGGCGCCGGGAGCCAGGGCGTCGAGGCGACGCAGGCGATCTTCCGCCAAACGCCGCGATGTCTCGCCGTCCATGACGGCCAAGCAATCCGGATAGGGAGCTTCCGTATCCAAAACCTTGGACAAGCTGGCGGCGGCGATCGCTATGTCCTTCAGTTCCCCCGCCCCATGGACCAGCGGATGACTGGCCGCGATCTGCTCGATGAGCGTCGTCCCGGAGCGCGGCATGCCGACAATGAATACGGGGACTTCCGACGGCAAACCGAAATCCCCGCGATCGGCGAAAAAGTCGCGCCCGAACAACGCCTTCCTTTTGCCCACCATCGCCTGCTGCATGGCGCCATCGTAACGGCGGCCCGCCGCCGCCAGGGCTTTCCGCCGCGCTTCGTTGCCCTGCCGGTAAAGGTCGAAAGCGGTGTCGATTTCGCCCCGGCCGGCATGGTGCTCGGCGAGCGCGAAGCGAAGTTTGGCCTTGGCTTCCCCGGAGAGACCGTTTTCGGCGAGCAGTTCCCCGATCCGGCGCAATTCGCCGGCGGCGAATTCGACCCGCCCCAAGTTCGTCATGTTGTAGAAGACGTCCACGTAATCCGGCTTGACGGCGAGGGCCTTTCGATAGCTGGCCAGGGCTTCCTCGGTCTTGCCCTGAGAGAGCATGACCACCCCCAACCCGTTATGCGCCTCGGCGCAATCCGGGTTCATTTCGATGGCGCGGCGGAACGTGGTTTGCGCTTCATCCAGCCGTCCGAGGGTGGTCAAACCGCCACCCAGATTGGACAAAAGCAAGGGGGAATTGGGATCAAGGGCGGCGGCTTGGCGGTAACATTCGACTCCTTCTTCCACCCTTTCCCTGGCCATCAAGACGTTGCCCAGGTTGTTATAGGCGTCGGCGTAGCCCGGATCGAGTTCGATGGCCCGCCGGCAGGCGGTCTCGGCTTGCTGGAAGTCGCCGAACTCGCGCAAAATGGCGCCAAGGTTGGAATGGGCCTTGGCGAAATCCGGATTGAGGTCCAAGGCCACGCGGTAGGCGTCGGCCGCCTCGGTCGGCTTGCCCCGCACCCGCAAGGTGTTGCCGAGGTTGTTATGGGCGTCGGCGTCGGCGGGATTGAGTTCGAGGCCGCGCCGGAAGGCCGTTTCCGCTTCTTCCAGCCTGCCTCGAACGGCTAAGGTGTTGCCCAGATTGACATAGGCGGCGGCGAAACCGGGATCGAGTTCGATGGCCCGGCGGTGGGCGGCTTCGGCTTCGTCTGTCCGCCCCATCCAGCGCAGGGCGACGCCCTGGTGGTCATGAAAGGCGGGTTGGCGGCCATCGGCGGCGATCGCCCGGCTGATGAGCCGATATGCTTCCTCGTGGTCCCCCTGCTGGTGGGCAAGAACGCCAAGGAAGTGCAAGGCGCCGGCATCGTCCGGCTTCGCCGACAGGACCTCCTCGTAGAGGGCCTTGGCCTTGTCCAGCCGCCCGGCCCGGTGATGCTCCAAGGCCTCGTCCAACAGCCGATCCGTCGCCGCCGGCGCTCCCGGGCGTCGGCGTTTCGCCATCCGGCGTCGCTGCTTCCGATTCACCCTTTTCCTCTCCGCCGTTTGTCTCTAAACAGAAGATCAATGCCGGTTAGAGACCGGACGATCGTAGCGCCGGGGTAATCTGAATGCCAACCTCATCGCCTTCGGCAAAGCCGGATTCCACCGGCCTGGAGACGGCGCGAATTCTTCTCGACATCAAGGCCGTCAACTTCCGCCCCCATAAACCCTATATCCTGACCTCGGGATGGGCCAGTCCGGTCTATATCGACTGCCGCAAGCTGATCTCGTATCCCGACCAAAGACGCCGGGTGATGGACCTCGCCGTCGCCATGATCGAACGCCAAGTCGGGACCGAGTCCATCGACGCCGTCGCCGGCGGCGAGACCGCCGGCATTGCCTATGCCGCATGGATCGCCGAGGCAAAGTCGAAACCGATGATTTACGTGCGCAAAAAACCAAAAGGGTTCGGCCGCATGGCCCAGATCGAAGGCGACCTGGTGGAAGGAAGCCGGGTGCTGCTGGTCGAGGACATGGCCTCCGACGGGGCTTCGACAATCCTCTTCGTCGACGCCCTGAAGGCAGCCGGCGCCGCCGTCACCGACGCCTTCGTGGTCTTCTTCTACGGGGTTTTCCCCGGCGCCCTTAAGGACTTGCGGCAAACCGGCGTCAAGTTGCATCATCTCGCCGACTGGCGCGACGTGCTGGCGGCGGCCGCGGAAGGAGGACATTTCCCGCAAACGGCAATCGCCGGAGTGCGCGAATTCCTGGGCGACCCCGTCGCCTGGTCGGCCGCCCACGGCGGCAAAACAGGTTGAGTTTCCGCGAATGGGTAAATACTTAGTATTCCAGAGGGACATCTCCGATGAAAAAAAGCCTTTTGTTTATTGCCTTTTTCCCGGTCCTCGTTCTAGCCGGTCAAACCCTGGCGGCGGAACCGCTCCTCGACGCGGACTGGGTTGGGACCAACCTGCAACGGCCCGGCGTTGTGTTTCTCGACGTTCGCGGCAAGCGGGAGTTCGGGAACGCCCACATTCCCGGCGCCGTCCATACGGACTATGGCGGCAAAAAGGGCTGGCGGGTCAACAAGGGAGGCGTCAAGGGCCTGCTTCCCGACACTGATTATCTGCAAGCCTTGATCGGCGGTCTGGGCGTCGACAACAAAACCCACGTGGTCGTCGTCGCCGGCGGCTACAGCGCCGGCGAGATGGCCAAGGCGGCCCGCCTCTATTGGACCTTCAAGGTCCTCGGCCACGACGAGGTTTCCATCCTCGACGGCGGCATGACCGGCTATTTCGCCGACCGCGCCAATCCCCTGGCCAAGGGCAAAAGCAAACCCCGGCCGAAAACCTTCACGGCGCGCATGAATGCAAAGTTGCTGGCCACCGCCGAGGACGTGAAACGGGCGCTAGACGGCGGCGCGGCCCTGATCGACAACCGCTCCAACGACCAGTTCCTCGGCATCAACAAAAGCGGTTCCGTCAAACGCCCGGGCACTCTCCCCGGCGCCAAGAACGTGCCGGGCGTCTGGCTGACCAGGAACGGCGGCGGCGCTTTCCGCGATGCCTCGGCAATCAGCAAGCTCTACGAGACGGCCGGCGCCCCGACCGAGGGACCGGTCATCAACTTCTGCAACACCGGCCACTGGGCGTCCCTGGGCTGGTTCGTGTCCTACGAAATCCTCGGCAACAAGCGGACAAGAATGTACGACGGCTCGCTGGCCGAATGGACCACCGATCCGGCCAATCCCGTTGAGCGGCGGGTGAAGCTGCCCTGAGCGCGCCGGGAAAACGGACGTATACGTATAAGATATCCGGCCCTTTCTTGTAACATCGGCAAAACACCGGGCACGCCGGCGCGAAAAGGCGCCGGGCTACCCTCCCGGAATCCAGTAGCCTCTTGATAATCCTGGATTGAACGGACCCGCTGAGGCGGGAATGGCGCGTGAGGCAAGGCGGGGAATTGGCGGGTCCGCCATCCGGCATGAGTTCGCCAGGGGTTCTGCCGATGTTACCTCACATCTGCACTTTTACGGGACAGTAGTGTTATTATGCATACAATCCGTGAATTTTCGGTTCAATAGCGGTTCGCCAGGAAGGGGTGCATGGAAACGGAATCGAACATGAACGGACAGAGTATCAGCACGCATAAGGGCTTTGTGTTTGTCGTCGGGTTGAGTGTGCTTTCCCTTTACCTGCTTTGGGCCGCTTACGGCCATGCCCCCTTGGGCTTTGGCTCCGATGAGGAGCCGCCCGCCGGCGACACGGGCCGGGAGCACAGCGAGGAGGACGCCATGCCGGCGATGAAAATGGACATGCCGGCAATGGGGGGAATGGAAATGGGGGGCCACGGCATGGGCGGCGGAATGTCCGCCGCGGAGTTCCGGCGTCGGGTCGAGGCCTTCGTCAAAATAAATACCTTGCCGGACGGCAGCGTCCGTCCGACACGGCAAGGCATGGCGAAACTGAAGGCCATGATGGGCGAAGCGGAAGAAGCGGAACACGAAGGCGGCGGCGAGGAGCCCCATGACGCCAAACCCGAGGAGGCGGAACATGCACCCCCGGGAGACATGCCCGGGATGGTCATGGAGAAACCTGGCGGCGCCGAGGAGGCCCTTGACGAGGAACCCATCGAGGTCTACATCGCCGCCTCTCGATGGTCTTACGAGCCGGCGGAGCTCAGATTGGAGACCGGCGTTCAATACAAATTCCTGATGATGGGCACCGACACCAGCCACGGCGCATCGATCAACTTCGTTCGCGCAAGCCATATGATCCGGTTGCGGGCAAATGCACTGAGCCAAAACGCGATCACTTTCACCCAGCCGGGTGAATACCTCTTTTACTGCACCGTTTACTGCGGCGTGGGCCATGACAAGATGTTTGGCAAAATCATTGTCGAGTAGGCCGCGGCGGAAGGAAAACCGGCGATGACCCAAAACGTGCTTGTGGACGGGCTGAAAAAACTGCCCAACGCGGACAAGAACCTGCTCAAGGCCTTTATCGCCATGGCGGTGCTGACCCTGGCTCTCGGCGTCCTCTATGGGGTGACCAACGCCTTCACGCGCGCCGGCTTCATCGAATTGGAAGCCGAGATGGCCTACCAGATGTTGACCCTGCACGGGGTCACCATCTTCTTCTACTGGCTCTATTTCGTGCAGGCCGCGTTGGTGCTGATCCTCGCCGTGGTCTACACCGAGAGCGCCGACGCCATCGCCTGGCGGCCGCTGGCGCGGTTCGGCTTCATCGCCATGACAATTGGCTTTATCCTCAACGAATTCTGCATTTTAAACGGCGCGTCGATCCTTTACAACGCGCCGCCCGAGGTGGTCACCGAGGATAACAGGGCCCAGTGCGCTTACTTTTACGTCGGCTATTTGCTGCTCGGCGTCGGGCAGTTTCTGGTCGCGGTGCCCGCCATCTACACGGCGCTCAAACCCAAACTCGAAGGCAAGATAGAAACCTGGTCGGCGGTATCCTTCGCCGCCGTCGCCTGGGCCGGCCTGCTGATCGTCAGTGCCATGGCGGCGATCAACATCTTCCTGCCGGCGGCGAGCTGGGCCTTCGGTACCAGTCAGACCGTGAGCATGGGTTACGTAATGGGCTGGAATCTGCTGTTCCACAACGTCCACTACCTGCCGCTCATGGCCACCGCCTTGGTGTGGTACGTGCTGGTCGAGGTCATGGCGGGAGTCAAATCGATCTTCGGGCGGCGGTTTTCGAAAATCATCTTCGCCAGTTATTTGGTCTTCGTGCCGCCGACCTCCCTTTACCACATGTTCCTGGAACCCGACCTGAGCGAGGTGGTGCGGGTGCTTGGCTCTCTTTTGTCCCTGTTCATCAGCGTTCCCACCTTGCTCCTGTTCATGGTCATCGTCGCCAGCCTCGAGGTGCATGGCCGCGCCCATGGCGGCAAAGGGATTTTCGGCTGGATCCGCATGCTGCCCTGGGGCAACCCGGTCATGAACGCCGTTGGCATGGCGGTCGTCAACCTCGCCATCGGCGGTGCGCTTTCCTTCGTGCTGATCATGGAAGGGCTGGCACCGTTGCTCAGCGACACCTTCTTCGTCCCCGGCTATTTCCATTTCCTGACGGTGGGAACGGTGACGCTCACCTTCATCGCGGCGTTGCTCTACATCATCCCGGCCTTGAGCGGACGGGACTTGTGGAATCCTTCCCTGCTGAACAAGATTCCCTACTTGCTCACTTTCGGTCTGCTCATTTTCGGAACGGCGGGTGTCACGGCCGGCTACATGGGGGTTCCGCGCCGTGTGTTCGACATCTCCTACGGCGGCGACGCTCCGGCCGCCTGGAGCACGATCATGACCTGCATCGGAATCGGCGCGATATTCATGACGGCGGCCCTGGCGGTCTATGTTTACGCCCTGACGGCGACGTTCTTCGGGCCTAGGCGTTCGCCCGGCGAAGAACTGCCCGGTCTTCCCGCCGTGTCCTGGGGCGGCGTCGCCCTCGGACGCCGGACGGCCTGGTTCGGCCCCCTTTCCGTGATGGTCCTTGTCGCCGGCATGTACGCCTTCACGGTGCTGGGTTTCAATCTCATGGACGGGCTGGCCATCAATGTGATCGCCGGCGGACATTAAGACTCGTTAAGACTCGTTGTTCGTAAGGAGACGAATGATGAAAAGCGAAGACGGTTGGCTTTTCGGCATTATTTTTGCGATCTGGGGCGCTTTGTCGCTCATGTACTACACGATCCCGATGATCTACATGCCCACCAACGCCCGCGTGTGGGGGCTTGGCGCCGTGTTGTTCCTGATCCTGACGGTCTTGATCGGGATAGCGGAAGCGCGGGGCCGGAAGAAAGGATCCGGCGGCGGCTGAGTTCATGACAATGGAAACATCGCCGGCTTCCGCCCTTGACGGACCGATCAGTTCCCGCCGATAATCCGTCGGTCGGCCCTTGCAAGAAACCGGCCGTTTGCAAAGGGAATTGGTGATGTTTCATGGATTTTCGAGAAATGCTCTCGCCTTGGCGTCGGCGGCCGCGGTGGCGTTGATCGGCGCCGCTTTCACCCTCCCCGCCCTCGCCGGCCACATTGCGTCCGAGGCGGCATCCGGCGCCGGACACAAGACCCACCTGGTGATGCCGAGCATGAACCCGATGAACGGCAAGAGGCTGTTCGTCTCCATAGGCTGCGTCGCCTGTCACGCCATCAATGGCGTCGGCGGCCACGACGCTTCTCCCTTGGACACCCACAACGAGGTCAAACTGTTGAATCCCTTCGATTTCGCGGCGATGATGTGGAACCACGCCCCGGCGATGATCGCCGCCCAGGAAG
>JAUXMA010000067.1 GCA_030623425.1 Rhodospirillaceae bacterium | reverse complement strand
TGGCAGAGACGGAAATTGCTTGATCGTCAAGACAGTCGTTGTTCCCAGCCAAGAGAACACCTTATTCACCCCCTTGGATTGGATGATCGTTCCGCAAAGGAGCAAAGATGCAATTTTGGTTGACGGGAATTTGAAAGCTAGGGAGCGAGATGCAAAAGAAGAACGGCGTCACGATGCGGCACCTTAGTTCTCACGTCCTGAAAAAATCTCCCATGCACGGCTAATGTTCGGTTTCCATTTGGTGTTTTGCCGCCGTCAAGCCAAGCCCGCATGGGGCCGCCAACGTATCGAACCCCGCCAAGGCAATTAAAGCAGGCCCAGGTCCCGCAATTCGCCGGCCATTTCCCGAGGCATCTCGTCAACTGCCCTGCCGCCCGTTGCGGCATCGGCGGGAGCATCCTTCGCCATGAGATAGCGCCACCCTTGAAACGGCTTGCAGGCGTGAAACTCGGTCCTGATCAATTCCGCGTCCAGGGTCAGGACGCAGACGGGATGGCCGTCGTCCCTCCGCCTCCGCCCGATGCCGATGATCCGTTGGCGGCGGCGGATGAACCCCTTGATCACCCAGAATATTGAACCGCCGGCCAACAGCTCCGCCGCCCGTTTCGGCCTGTTGCGGGTGAAATGGCGGAGTACCGGTTCGTCGCCGCGCTCCAGGGCTTGCCGCAACCGGCCTGCCTGGATGCGGGCCAGGTCGGCGCCGTCCTTTACGCCGACGGCCAGCTTGAGCAAGTGAATGGTCATCGCCCTTGGCTTCCCGGCGCCGGCGATAACCCGCCTGAACCGGCCGGCCGAACGGCGGTGTCTTGAACTTGTCTTCGGCGGCCTTTACATCTTATGCCGTTTCGGCTAGTCGGCCTTTTTCCATGGCTTGGCGCAATGCCGGCCTTATCCAAGGAGGCGCGGATGATCACTTTCGGGCCGGGAAACTTGAGAACTCCTAAGTGGTCGCGGCCGGTGTACATGGTCGCCGGCGGCTGCACGCCTTTCAGGAAATCGTATCCGGAATACAAGCTCGAAGAGCTGTGCATGGTCGCCTACAAGATGCTGCTCGAGGACAACGATCTGAAGGTGCCGCCGCTTGAAGTCAAGGGATTGTTGAACTTTTCGAGCTACGGCGAGTTCGCCGACCACTTCCAGGATCAGCTTTTGTGCGAGGCCAAGGTGCACGACTATTTGGGCCTCGATCCGCTATACAACGTCGGCGTCAAGACCGGCGGCGCCACCGGCGGCTCCGCCGTTCTCGTCGGTTGCATGGCGGTCGCCTCGGGCTACGCCGACGCCGTCCTGGTGTTGGGGTGGGAGCGGATGGACGAGGTCGACACCCGCACCGGCAACTTCTACATCTCGACCGCCGCCTGCAAGGATTTCGAGACCCGGCTTTCGCGCATCTACTCTTCCTATTACGCGCCCATGGCCAACCGCTTCACCTGGATGTACGACCTGTCGGAAACGACACGGGCCAAGGTGGCGGTCAAGAACCGCGGCTACGCGGTTTCCAACCCCTTCGCCCAGCAGCCCGGCCGCCATACCATCGAGGAGGTGCTTGCCTCGCGGATGTCGGCCTATCCGCTGCGCTTTCTCGAATGCTGCGCGATGAGCGTCGGCGCGGCGGGCGTGCTGTTGTGCTCGGAGGATCTGGCTTACCGGCTTTCGGACAAACCCTGCCGGGTGTTCATCGCCGGCGGCACCCATACGCTGCGCGTCGCCGACCGCCGCCACATGGAGATCCCGCTGCTGCCCCACGAGGAGCCGGGCATGTACGACGAACTGGTCGCCAAGGGCGACCGCTGGCCGGGCTTCGAATCCTTCCTGGCGGCGCGCTTCGCCGCCTATCTCGCCTACCGCATGGCCGGCGTCCATGACCCGCTCGAGGACCTCGACCTGGTCGAGCTGCACGACGCCTTCACCATCTCCGACATCCAGACCTATGGCGACATCGGCCTCAGGCCATACGGAGAAGAGCCCGACTACATCGAATCCGGCGACGCTTATTTCGGCGGCAGGTGTCCGTCGAACCTGTCGGGCGGGCTCTTGGGCACCATGCACGCCGTCGGCGCCACCGGCATCTACCAGGCGGCCGAGTGCCTGTGGCAGATCCAGGGCAAGTACGACCAGATCCACGGCGAGGACAAGTACTGGCGGCTGGCCGGCAAGGAAAAACCGGCCGACTGGGAATCCCTGCAAGTGGAGAACGCCCGGCGCGCCGCTTGGGTGTCGCACGCCGGGGTCGGCTCGCATGTCACCGTCGGCGTGCTGGAAAAGGCCTGGTAGGGAGAAATTCGAAGATGGCCAAGTGGGACGAAGAGATCGCCACCGAATACGTCGGCCAACCGCTGAAGGTCCGCGACGGCGGCCCGGCGATGGTCGTCGAGTGGCCGCGGGCGCTGACCCACATCCATACCTACGGCCTGCTCACGCCCTTTTTCGAGGGCTTGAAAGAGGGCAAGCTGCTGGCCACCCGCTGCGTCAACCCGGACTGCGCCGAGAACCGCCGCTGGCTGCCGCCCCGCGCCGACTGCCCGGACTGCCTCGGCCGCATGCAATGGGTGGAATACGGCCAGCCGGTGATCGGCACGGTCTACAGCCTGACCATGGTCGATTACGCCGGCCTCGGGGTCGAGCTGAAGACGCCCTACTGGCAGATCGACGTCGAACTCCCCGACACCGCCACCATCCCCAAGGGGTACCTCCTTCACGGCAAGGCCGAGATCGGCATGAAGGTGGAAGCGCGGTTCCGCGCCGAGAACCCCACTAACACCATCCTCGACCTCTACTGGGTGCCAGCGGCAAAGGGGTGAGGGAACGCCCTTTGCGAAGAGTTATTTTGGAACGCGGAGGGTCGCGGAGGATAAATGGCTGCAAGATAAATGCCCTTCCAATCGGAAATAGGGAAAAGAAACTCGCTTATAGGCCGTTGACTACCCGCATCACCTCGATCACAACTTTCCCGTTAACCAGAATATCAATGCGGAAACTGGCTTCGATACGCCGTCCATCCTAATCCACGGGAAGGGAAACCTGGCGCTGAACATCGTCTCCCCGCCGCCATGACCACCTTGCTTTACAGCCCTCCGGATTGCGCCCTACACGATCCCGGCGCCGGCCATCCGGAATGCCCGGATCGTCTGCGGGCGGTTTTGGCCGCCCTCGAGACGGAAGAGTTCGACCGGCTCGAACGCCGCCAGGCGCCGAAGATCGAGATCGCCGAAATCGAACGGGTGCATCGCCGCCATTACATCGAGGCCGTCTTCGCGAAGATGCCGGTATCCGGGCAGCGGCATCTCGATCCCGATACCGCCATCTCGCCAGCCTCGGGCGAAGCGGCGCTGAGAGCCGTCGGCGCGGTCGCGGCCGCCGTCGACGCCGTCATTGGCGGCGAGGCCGATAACGCCTTTTGCGCCGTGCGCCCGCCGGGCCACCACGCCGAAGCCGACCGTGCCATGGGTTTCTGCCTGTTCAACAACGTCGCCATCGCCGCCCGGCACGGGCAAGCGGTTTGCGGGCTGAAACGGGTGGCCGTGGTCGATTTCGACGTCCATCATGGCAACGGCACCCAGGCCGCTTTCGAAGGCGACGCCGGTCTCTTTTACGCCTCCAGCCATCAATCGCCTTGTTTCCCCGGTACCGGCGCCAGCACCGACCGGGGCCTTATCGGCAACATGGTCCACGTTCAACTCGCCCCGGGCGCCGGCTCGGCCGAATTCCGCAAAGGCTACGAAGAGCGCGTTTTCCCGGCCCTTAGGGATTTCTCGCCGGAACTGCTGTTGATTTCGGCGGGCTTCGACGCCCATGCCAGCGACCCCCTGGCGCAAGTCAGACTGGCGACCGAGGACTACGCTTGGGTGGCCAAAAATCTTCTCGACATCGCCGGCGAATGCTGCCGGGGAAGGGTGGTGGCGACATTGGAGGGCGGTTATGACATGGCGGCCCTCGCCGCCGCCGCCGCCGCCCTTGCGCGGGCGTTTATGGATGCTTGATTTGCCGGTTGCTCTCGCTCTTCTCGCCGCTTAGTCTACTTGCCCGATAAGGCCCGCCCCGCCCGGAGGAACGATCTTGGCCAAAAAAACCATTCCGGCGGACATTGCGAAAATGAGCTTCGAGGAGGCGCTCTCGGAGTTGGAAGACATTGTCCGTCGGCTCGAAGGAGGCAAGGACGACTTGGAGAAATCGATCAAGGCTTACCTCCGCGGCGCCGATCTCAAGAACCATTGCGAGGCCAAACTGCAAGAGGCCAAGTCGCGGGTAGAGAAAATCGTTCTCGGCCCCGAAAACTCCATTTCCGCCAAACCCTTAGGCATGGATTAATGTTCGAACAGCTTTTGAGCCCTCGCCGGATGTTATAACAACTTCGCCAAACACCGGCTTCAAAGGGGGGTGAGCTGGCGCCGACCAATCTTGAAATACTCTCAAGTGGAAGAAAATGTTTTCCAAACATTTGCGTCGTGGCGTCCTGGCAGGTTCTCATGAATACTTGAGAGGAGGAACTTTTGTAATGATTCGGACGAATTCTCATCCATGCGAGGCCGCCAAGTGAGCAATTTCAGTGACGTCCTTGCCGAAAACGCCGAAGCGGTGACGCAGGTTCTCGGCCATTTTCTCGTAGTGGATGACGAAACCCCCGAGAAATGCTTGACCGAGGCCATGCGCTACGTCGTCCTTGCCGGCGGCAAGCGGATCCGCCCGTTTCTGGTGACGGCCAGCGCCGGCTTGTTCAACGTCTCCGAATCTTCGGCGTTGAGGACGGCGGCGGCGGTGGAGATGGTGCATTGCTATTCGCTGGTCCACGACGACTTACCGGCCATGGACAACGATGACCTCCGTCGCGGCCAGCCCACTTGCCATATCAAATACGACGAGGCGACGGCGATTCTGGCGGGCGACGCCCTGTTGACAAAAGCTTTTGAAATTCTGGCGAATCCGGCGACCCATCCCGATCCAAAAGTCCGCTGCGAACTGATCGGGGAACTGGCCAAGGCGATCGGCGAAGAAGGCATGGTCGGAGGCCAGATACTCGACTTGCTGTCCAAACAACGGACCCTCGACAAACCCGAGGTAACGCGGCTGCAACGGATGAAGACAGGGGAACTGATCGCCGTTTCCTGTGAAGCGGGGGCCATTTTGGGCAAGGCGCCCGGGGCCGTCCGCCATGCCCTTCGCGCCTATGCCCACGACTTGGGCCTTGCCTTTCAGATCGTCGATGACCTTCTCGACGTCGAAGGCAACGAGACCGATGTCGGCAAGAAGACGGGCAAGGACAAAGCCGCCGGCAAGGCCACCTTCGTCGCCCTTTTAGGCGTCGAACATGCCCGCAAACGAGCCGAGATGCTCGCCGAGCAGGCGGCGCAACACCTTGAAATATTCGAGGAAAAAGCCGATCCTTTGAGAAACTTGGCGCAATTTGTTGTGGAACGTCGGTCCTGATGTGGTAAAACTTGTTTTTTTATTTAAGGAATATGGAATTGACTGATAAGATAAATACATCGATTCTTGACAAGGTTACCGAACCTATCGACATCCGTGGATTTTCGTTGGAAGAACTGTCTCAACTGGCGGATGAGTTGCGCCAGGAGACGGTGCGGATTGTTTCTTTTACCGGCGGTCACCTGGGGGCTTCCCTGGGCGTTGTCGAGTTGACCGTGGCGCTTCACCATATATTCAACACTCCTGATGACCGGCTGATCTGGGATGTTGGTCATCAAGCCTATCCCCACAAGATTTTAACCGGCCGGCGGCAACGGATGAGCACCCTGCGCCAGGCCGGTGGTCTTTCCGGCTTCACCAAGCGTTCCGAAAGCGTCTACGATCCTTTTGGCGCCGGCCACAGTTCCACTTCCATCTCGGCCGCCCTCGGCATGGCGGTGGGGCGCGATTTGGATGGGCGGAACAACCACGTCATCGCCGTCATCGGTGATGGCGCGATGAGCGCCGGCATGGCGTTCGAAGCCATGAACAACGCTGGTCCCATGGACGCCAGACTGATCGTCGTTCTCAATGACAACGATATGTCCATCGCGCCGCCGGTCGGCGCTTTGAGCGCCTATCTTTCACGGCTGATTTCATCCAAGTCCTATCGCTCCATCCGTCATTTCGCCAAGGAAATGTCGAAAAAATTTCCCCGCGGACTGGAGGAAGCGGCGCGCAAGGCGGAGGAATACGCCCGCGGCATGGTCACCGGCGGAACGTTGTTCGAGGAATTGGGCTTCTTTTACATCGGCCCCATCGACGGCCACAACCTCAATCACCTGCTGCCGGTAATGAAGAACATCCGCGACGATAAAGAACCGGGACCGATCTTGCTACACGTGGTGACTCGGAAAGGTCACGGTTACAAGCCGGCCGAGGAGGCCGAGGACAAATTCCACGGAGTCGGCAAATTCGATCTGGTCACCGGCGAACGGGTCAAGTCCGAAAGCACCGTTCCGACCTATACCAAGGTTTTCGCCAAGGCTTTTTTACAGGAGGCCGACGAAGACGACCGCATCATCGCGGTGACCGCCGCCATGCCGGCGGGAACGGGGCTGGATAAGTTCGCCGAGAAGTATCCGGACCGCTGCTTCGACGTCGGCATCGCCGAGCAGCATGCGGTGACGTTCTCCGCCGGCTTGGCTTGCGAGGGGTTCAAGCCTTTCGTCGCCATCTATTCCACTTTTTTGCAGCGGGGATATGATCAGGTGGCCCACGACGTGGTTTTGCAAAACCTGCCCGTTCGTTTCATTCTTGACCGCGCCGGCCTGGTCGGCAACGACGGCGCCACCCATGCCGGCGTTTACGATCTGGTCTATCTTTGTTGCTTGCCTGGGATCGTGGTCATGGCGCCGTCGGACGAAGCGGAACTGATGCACATGGTGGCGACGGCGGCCGCCATCGATGACAGACCCAGCGCGCTCCGCTATCCGCGCGGCGAGGGTGTCGGCGTCGAAATGCCGGCCCGCGGCGAGGTTTTGCGGATCGGCAAGGGCCGGGTCATCCGCGAGGGGACGGCGATCGCCATCCTCAGCCTCGGCGGGCGTCTCCAAGAAGCGCTGAAAGCGGCCGACGAACTGACCGCCAAGGGCTTCCCGACGACCGTCGCCGACGCCCGTTTCGCCAAGCCCTTCGATGAAGACTTGGTTCGCCGCCTGGCTCGGGAGCACGAGGTATTGATCACCATCGAGGAAGGGGCTTCCGGCGGCTTCTCGGCTCATGTGATGCGGTTCCTCGCCACCGAGGGGCTTCTCGACAACGGTTTGAAGTTCCGGCCGATGACTTTGCCCGATCGCGTCATCCATCACGACAAGCCGGAGGCTCAGTACGCCGCCGCCGGCCTGACCGCGCCGCACATCGTGGCGATGGCGCTGACGGCGCACGGCCGCGAGGACGAAGCCGCCGCGCCGGCGCTGGCGTGAGCGACGCTGAGCTCGGCTTCAATTGGCACGAGGACATGATTATGGAATTCGAAAATTTCGCTGACCAAGCGATGCAGGGACTTGAGGAGGATGGTTACGAATATATCAGCGACTATCCATGCCTTGCCGGACATTGGCTTCGGCGTGAATCAAAAGGATACCGTATCGCGCAAGTCGGCCCGCTTCATATCGTTCACCTGCAACTATCGATCAACATATACGATCAAGGCAGTGCGGCGGACTTCGAGGAAGCGGGTTTGGAGATTCAAAAGGCTGGGCATTGAATCCTCGTAGATTATTTTCCGTTTACGCACGGCCACTGCTTTAGCTCCACTCGCCATACCCCTGCTTATTGATGGCCTCTTTTACTTATCGTTCTCCAGCTCTTTTTCGAGAACCCTCCTGACTTCCGCCAGAAACCGTTCCGCGCGCTCGATGTGGTCGGCGATTTCGTCTTGGGAAATCGGACGGTCCGTCCGGTAGTCGCTCGTATGGCGCGCTTTGGCGGCATCCAACAACCAGCCATGCACCTCGGCAGGCAAGATACCGGTTTGGGTGATCTCACGCCCGAATGCGGCCATAACTGC
>JAUXMA010000032.1 GCA_030623425.1 Rhodospirillaceae bacterium | reverse complement strand
TCGAGGGCACCGTTAACGGCTACCCATGGCTCTGCGACCTTTTTGAGCTTGGTCGTTTTCTCCCCAGTCTTTTCCCGCAATCCCCATGAAAGCCGTATCCACGATCTCCCTGGCCAGATCAACGGCAGCCCGGCGCCGGGACGGCGGCAAGGGCGATGCGGCCATCGACGCCGACGCCGTCGGCCTCGATGTCCTCGATGAAAAGACGAAGGCCGACTTGCCGGTAGGCGGCGCGGATGGCCGCCGCCGTCTTGTAGCGCTCGCCCAAGATCTCTCTCAACCCGCCCAGCAAGGCGGCGTCGACGCGGCGGGGGAACAGCCGCACCAGGCGGGCCGACCGGCCGAGGCCGTGATGCCGGCGGATGGCGTCGGCCTGCCGGTCCTCTTGCCGGGCGGTGAAGCCGGCGGGCTGGCGAACGAAACCGCTGAACCGGTCGAGGTCGAGCTCCCATCTCCGCCGGCGCTGGCCTTCGGCCAGGTACAGGTTTCCGTCCCCGTCCATGACCGCGGCCAGCATGCCATGACAATTCCCGAGCAGCCGATAGAGCGCTTCGCGCCGCCGCCGCTCATTGGGCCAGACGATCTCTATTTCCGGTCCCTGGCCGTGTTCCAAAAGGCGAAGCAGGGGCCGGCCGGCCATCGCCATCGGGCCGTTCGCCGCCGCCGCCGCCGCCCGGATGGTCTTGACCCTGACGGCAACGGGCGCTTTCCGGGACGCCTCCACGGGTTTTGATGGTTGCTTGCCTTTTCCGGGCCGCAAGGGCTCGAGGCGTTCGATGGCGGTGCGTTCCTGCTTGACCTTGGGAGGCATGGGGTTGACGGCCGGCTTCGGGACCGTCCGTTGCGGCTTGAGAGCATTCACCGCTTTTACCGGCGCCGCGGCGTCCTTTCGCGGCTTCGGTTTGGCCGCCAGCGCCGGCGGCGGCGGCAGAGAGACGGCGGCCACCGCCAGCGATGTCTTGTCCTCTTGTCGCCGTCCGGCGGCGGATGGCGCCGGCAAGTCGGCGACGGCCCGCGGTCCGCTCTCGGGACGGGGCTGCTGGACGAGATGGAAAAGCAGCATTATCCCAATAACCCCGGAGACCAGGACCGAGGCCTTATCGCCCAAGCCGGCGAGGACCATGGCTCTATTCCATCGCCTTGCGGAGAAACACAAACTCCATTTTCTGGGCCAAGGCATGCAATTCCTTACGCCGCTCCTCTGGTGTCATCAGCGTTTCGCCCTCGGCGATGGCGATCTCGCGCTGCCCCGCGCCGCTGTCGGGACGGGGAACAACCCGGACCGGCCGCTCGCCGATCAGGCGCGGGGGCAAGCCGCTATCGGCGACATCGGTGGGCGGGTTTTCTTTTTCGTCGCCATCGGTCTTTTCTTGGTCTTTGTCTTCGGTAACGAGCCACCGTGGGCCCTCGGGCGGCGGCGGCGCTTCGGCGGATTCCTTGATCCGCGCCAGGGTTTCCTCGATCTTCCGCCACCCCTCGTCCCCCGAGGACTCGTCACCAACCACCGGTGGCGAGGCGTTTTTCTTGTCATCGTTGAAAATGTTTACCTTGGCATTCGTCGCCAAGTCTTCGATTTCGTCGATAACCGAACCGGTCTTGTCGGCGGCGAACAGGTAAAACAGAGCTCCGGCGACGACCAGATTGAACAGCAGGAATCTCATCTCGTTTCTCCTTTGCAAAAGGTCCCCACAACGGCGCCGCGCTGTTGATTTCGGGCCTCGGTGACCACGAACAGGATCCGCAACACCGCCGACGTGGGAAGGCCGACGACGGTGGTCAGGAAGGCGAGAGAGAATTTCTCGGTCAGGCCGCGCACCACCTCTCGGACCGTCTCCGGGGTCAATTCCTGCTCGGCAAGGCCACCGACGCCAAGGCTGATGCCGAGCAGTGTGTATGTCAGAGCCAAGGTGACAATGGCATTGGAAACCTGCAGTCCGGCGACCGGCCAGACTCTGTCCGCCGGCGATTGGATGGCTTTCACCCAGCAGAAGACGGCGGTGAAAATCAGCCCTCCCATGAGACCCAGGAAGGTGACGCCGAAGACGTTCTCGGCCCAGCCGGCGATGTCAGAAGCGCCGAGGGAAGTGACCGCCGCCGCCGCCGCCACCACCAGGACCAGCCCGCCGAGCGTATAAGCGGCGGCCCGCGAAACAACATCGAAGGCGCGGAATGCGGCACCCATCTCAACGCCTTCCCAAGCGGGCGTTCATCAGCGTGTGGGTGGAAACGCCCACCTGCTTGAGCCAGTGGTCGATCAGCGCGGCGTTCTTTTCGACCGAGGCATGGATCAAAAAGGTCAGGTCATAATTATCGAACGCCTTGCGGACCACCGGATCGTTGCGCCCGGCGAGGCCTTTGTCGCGCAGCACCATGCGCTCCAGGTCGACCAGGCGGCGCTTGGAAAAGGCAATCTTGTCCTGCCTTTGCCGAGGCGTCAGCGAGGGATCCAAAAGGGTCTCGATGACGATCCCCCGCTCCCGCTCCAGGTTCTCCAGGGTTGCCGCCTGGGCGGCGCCGGCCAACGTCACGACAGCCGCCGCCGCGATCGCCAGAATGGATGTTCTCTTGACTGACATGCTTCGTCCTCCTTGACTACCGGTTGATGAAGAAATCGACCGCCGACGAGACGCTGAGTTCGCCCATTTCAACGCCATCGACGCCGCCATCGTCGGCGGCTACCTCTTCGGCCAGGGCCATGGCGTCCAGGGCCACCAGCTTGGCCATGTAACCGAGAATGCTTTCCTCCTGATCGAGAAGAGCGAGCGAGGACCCGTTGCTGGCGATGAGCTGACGCAAATAGTCCTGTTTGCTTATCGGTCGGCCGTCGATCTCCGGCTCGGCGCTCATCGGATGCTTTTTCACGGCCCTGACGAGGGTCTCGATGACGGCCATGTTCTTGGAGTAATCCCGGGCGTACTTGCTTTCGCCGGCCGCCGCCGAGCCGAACAGCTTCATGTCGACCGCGGCCACCGAGTTTTCGAAGCGCTGGCGCGCCTCCTTTTGCTTTTCAAGAAGCCTCTCCCCGGCCGGACTCGAGCCGGCGCCTCGCCGTTCCAATTTTGCAAGGAGTTTCTCGTAAACGCGGATCCTGATGTTGATTTGCTTTTGGCGCAGCTCCTGGCGCTCGCCGACGAGCCTGATGAATTCCTGTTTTTCGGCCAGAAACTGGTGCCGGAGTTCGGTTTTCACCTCGCCTTCCGCTTGTTCCACGGCGGCTTGAAGGTCCTCGAGGGTCCGGGACTTGCCGGCGATGCGCGAGCCAACGTCGCTCATGGCGGCGGCCAGATCGGACTCCTCGAAGTCGCGGTCGATGGCTTTCTTGAGATACGTGCTCGGCAGTTTGACCAGCCGCTCGCTGGCGTTGGGCTGCCAGGACGGCGTGCCGGCCGCGGCCGGCGACGCAAGCGCCATGACGAGATAGACAATGGCCGCAAGCCAGAGGACGGCCTTGACCAGGTCGGGGACATTGGCGGATCTGTTTTCCATGGTCTCGATTCCTTTTTCCATTGCGGTTGTTAATGGCGCTTCCAGTAACGGATCCGGTGCATTTCACCCTTCAGGGTCTGGCTGACGTTAAGGGCGGCGTATTGGCCGAGCGCCGACGGCTTTTTTCGGCCGAGCATCACTTCCATGGTTTCAATGAACGACGAGCCGTCGGCGTAGTAGAGGTCGTTGCCGGAGAAAGCCTCCTTGAAACGCTCGAAATTGGCGGCGGCTTTCTCGACGTCGCCGCCCTTGAGGTAGTTCTGAACGCTGAGCGCATAGGCGCGCATCCGCTCTTCCAGCGCCACTTCGGCCGCCTCGGGCCCCAACTCGGCCTCGCATTTCTCCAGCAGCTTGGCGCTGGCGATGTAGCGGCCGACGTTGCCGGTCGTGCGCGCCTGGGTGTCCAGTTCAACAGCGTCGTCCCGGCATTGGCGGTATTCCCGCATCGCCGAGATCTCCTCGAACCGCGCTTGCCGGAAGCCGATCCCTTCGCCGTGATTAAGCTGGGAGTTCAAGTTGCAGGCGGCGAGCGCCAGCAAGGCCGCGGCGGCGGCGCCGTGGCGCGTCAGGCGCCCGGCATTCAAGTTTCCGTGATCCCGTTTCATGACAGTTCCCCGTCTGGTGATTGCCTGAAAGGGTTATGAAAGGAGGGGACGTGTTTTTCCGCGACCGGCGCGGTTTTGGCGGGGCGCCTTTTAAATTTATGCGGCGACGCCGCCGATCGCCCGTCCATATGTTGACTCGTTCCTTGGCCGCCGACACAATCGGACCCGGGCGTTTTTCGCTTGTTTAATACTTTAACGCTTCTTTGGGGGAGGTCCCGCCTTGTTTCATGCCGTTCGGCCGGCGCGGGGCGCCAAGCTTTAAGACGCGCGGTCTTGTGTTCCGTCTTATCTATAAAGTGACCATAAAGTGACCATAAGACCGATCGGCGTATTTTTTTTCGCAACGGCCGTGATCGCCGCCGCCACCGCCGCAACGGCCGCGGAGCAAGGGTTCGCGGAGATGGGCGGAAAGCTGGTCCGCCGTTGCGGAACGCCGGACCTCGGTTTATCGGCAAGAAAAAAGATCAGGATGGCGCTGGAAATATTCCGCGGGAAAAACGCCTGGTTCACCGAAAGCCAGACCCCGGTGGACATTCCCGTTCACTTCCACATCATCCACGATGGGGCAAGCGGGAAGGTTTCGAAAAAACGCATCGAAGCCCAGATCCGGGTATTGAACAATGCCTACGAGCCCCATGGATTCACTTTTACAATGGCCGCCGTCAATTACCACGACAAACCCAAGTGGTATGAAATGGGCCACGGAAGCGCCACCGAAAAAGCCGCCAAAAGAACCCTGCGGGTCGAGCCCAAGCGCAACCTGAACATCTATACGGCGGCCCCTAGCGACAGTCTCCTCGGCTGGGCGACGTTCCCGTCGAAGCTGCGAAAGAATCCGAAAATGGATGGCGTCGTCTTGCTCCACTCAACGCTGCCCGGCGGAAAGAAGCCCTTTGACCAGGGAGATACCGGCATCCATGAGGTGGGGCATTGGCTGGGGCTTTATCATACCTTCCAGGAAGGTTGCGAGGCGCTGGGTGACGAAATCGAGGACACGCCTTACGAGGCAACGCCCGCCTATGGCATCCCCGAACCGGAAAGGGACACCTGCCCGCAACCGGGCCTCGATCCCACCAAAAATTTCATGGATTATGGTAACGATGTCCATATTGACGAATTCTCCACGGGTCAAATCCGCAGAATCAGGGATCAAGTGGGAACCTATCGATCGGATCTGTTGAGTAAAACCGTCAGAAAAAATATCATTCAGGTCATCAAGGATGACGATTACGGCGGCGGCGGCGCAACCGGCACGGGTGGCGGCGGCAAGGGTGGTTGGCAGCCCATCCAATAGACCTTTCCGGCTGTTCGATGAATGGACGATGAAAACCATGAACCTTCACCATCACGGAACCGTCCTGGCCATCGTTTGCCTGTTTTTGGGCCTTTCGTTCGCCGGCGCGGCTTACGGGGAATCCGGGGACGGATATTCCAAACCGGGTGATTTCGTGACCTTGCTGGGGCGGCAAAAGGTGCAACGGGATCTCGCCCTCACCGCCGGGCAAGCCGCCGCCGCCGGGGAGATATCCGAACGCTTCCGGGCCGAGCTCAGAGCCTATTACGCCGACCTGAAAAAGCCGAAAGCGGGGGCAAAGCCCGGCTCGGCCGAAGCCATCATGGCGGCGGCGAACAAGCGGATTTCCGCGTTGCTGAGCAGGGATCAGATGAACCGTCTGATCCAAATCGGCTGGCAAATCCGCGATGGCGAGGCATTGTTCGATGAAGACCTGGCCCGGGTTCTCGGCATGACCGGGCGGCAGAAAGACCGCCTGTCCAAGGCAGGGGAGAAAAACCGAGCCGAGCGCCGCGCCTTGATGGACAAAATGAAGGGCCTTCGTTTCCGCACCGAGGAAGCCCGCCAGGAGTACATGGCGCCAGGGAAGGCGGCCGCCAACAAGCGCTTGCTCGCCGTCCTCTCGCCGCCGCAACGGGTGCTTTTCGCCATCCTCAAGGGCGAGCCCCTTGAGCGGTGAAAGCACGCCGCACGCGGCTTCGGCCCGTCGAGAGCGGCGCGAAGGTGGCCGGTCACGGGCGCTACGTGACCGTCCAACTGGCCGAGGTGGCGGCGTTCCAGCTCACGGGGTGATTTCGTGGACCACGGACAGCACCGTCAAGCCGGCGCGCTCCAGGCTTCGCCGCAGGTCGGGCCAGTCGGCGCCGTTGCCCCGCCCGGCGCTCGACAGCCACGCCGTCACATCCTCGGAAGAGCGGCGCGCGATCACCGCCGTCACCCTGTTCGTCAAGGGCGGCCGCAGCCATTGCGGCAGTTTTATCTCGACGGTAATGGCATCGCCCGGCGGCACCCTGCGGTGGGCGGAGGCGTTGGGGTTTCTCGACAAAAGCCTTTCATGCCCCACCGGCACCGCGGCCAGCCAGATATGGACCGGCGCGCCGCCGGAATTGGTCAGCCGGTAGGCGACGGCGCACAACTCCGCCGCGGCGCGGGACCGCCAGAGACCGGATCGCGGCGGCTCGATCTCCACCGCCACCGCTTCTGCCCGGCCGATGCCGACGAGGGTGCAGCTTTTCGATGCGGGCGCGCGGCGCTCGATCAGTTTCAAATCGAGGTCGCCGTCCCTGGGGCGGAGAAAATCCGCATAGAGGCGGAAAGCCCGCGCCGAAATCGCGCAGGAAAAACACTCGCCGCTCTCGGCTTCCCCGAGGGCGGCGGCGAGCCGGCGGTAGCGGCCCGCCTCCGCCATTCCGGCCCAATCGCCGAAACCGCTCCACCAAATCGCCGCAAGGGACAAAACCACGCCCAGGGCAAGGGCAACGCCAACCAACATCCACTTCGGCGGAACCGAGGCCGGGGATATCATGGAAACGGCTTTCGCCAAGGCCGGCGGCAGGGAAGGATCGGCCAGCCCGAGGTGGCGGCAAACCTCGTCGGCGGTATCGACCCCGACGATCGCCAGAGCCTCGGTGCACAGCCCTTGTTTGTTGAGCAGCCGCAAGTCGAGTTCGGCAAGATTTGCGCGCGGAAGGACAACGGTCATTTGGATTCCCGCCGCCTTCAAGTCCGAAAACAGACGCCGTGACTGGAACAGTTTCTCGGTGACGTGCTCGACCGGCAAGACATTCAGATGGTGGTCGACCTCGCCGCTCAGCCAGATCGCTTGGCCCGCCCCGCTCTGTTTCTCGGCGAGGCGGCCGGCGGCGGACAAGGCATGGGCGGCGAACATACCCAAATGCCAACTCTTGCCTTCCGAAACGCGTTCGGAAACGTCCAAGCGGAAAACCGAATGGCCGAAACGCTTCTCGATGACTCCGGTCGGTTTGCGGACGAAAGCATCATAAGCGGCGCTGATGGGCAGCGCCTCGGAGGTCCCGTTCAGGCAGACCACGGAACGGACTTCGGGGTCCTCGACGGCTATCCGTTGGATTTCCGAGGGTCCTTGCGTGGTCGCAATGTAGACGCGGACGGCTGTCAACTAAGAAATACCTCCGTGTCGACCTCGCCCAGGAATTTTACCAACTCCGAATCCGTGTCGGCCAGGATCTGAATGATCCCATCCTGCGCGGCCGGCAAAGGATACTTGCCGTATCGATTCGACGGCGCGCGGAGAAACATGGTCTTGGGAGGCTCGGCCAACGGATCGGACAACTCGATGATGACGTAGGTCTGCGAGGCGACGGATCGGGATGGCCTGAGCCGAATGCGAAAACCCTCGCCTTCCCGGCTCTCCACCAAGCCGGAACTGGCGGCCGCCAGCCGGGGGATATGGTAGAGCGATACCTTATCGAGCAAACGGTCCAGGGCAACCCTGAGCCGGGCATCCCGGTCCAGGGCCCGCCGGAGTTCCCCGTCCATCGCCCGCTCCGGGCCGCCGACGTAGGCAAAGAGATCGGAAAAACCGATTTGGCGGGGCTTTTCCCCGCCCGCCTCGCCCCGTTCCGTCAGCGCGTCCAGTGTCGACAACGCCTCGAAGGCCTTTTCGGTTACCGCCTTTTGCCGCGGCGTGAAAGTTTTCCAGGTTCCCATCATTGGATACCTCCGTACAAAAGATGGAATTGCGTTGCAAATGTATCCTTGTCGGCTTCGAACTGCTTGTCCCAATCGGACCGCGGCAGCGCCATTCGGTCCAGCCGCTCGATAAAAGAGGAGAGTTGTTTCTCCATCTCCGGCAAGACTCGCGAGCCGGCAACGAAACCGTCGAGCAATTCCGGATCGCCAGCGGCGAACCCCCGGCGGGACAGGCCGTGGAAAGCCTTCCGGGCCTCGGCCGTCAAAGCGGAAATTTCCGCTCCCACCTTGCCGGCATCCTCGATGACGGACAGGAAGCGGTCGGCGAGCTGACCGGCGCGGAGATTGACGACATTGCCGGCGGCGCCGTCGCCGATTTGCAGCCACCTCCCCAGGGGTTCGAAATCGAGTTCGGGGCGCACCTTCATGAGCAACGAGATGGCGTCGCCGTGCTTGTTGCGGACCAGGACATGGAGACTGGCCAACAAAAGGCGGCCGATATGATCGGAAATCCGCTGAAAACCCTTTTTGCGCTCGACGTAGGTCTCTGGCGCGCAATCCTCGATAATCGCTTCAAGTTCGGAACCGTCCACCTTCTCCCGCAATGCCTGGGTGAGCCGCCTTTGAGCCTTGCCGAAAACCTCGCAACGCATCAGCGACAAAGGCAAACTCAAAGCCATCCTTCCGCAGTCGAAAAGCATCTCGACGCTCGCCGTCTCCCGCCGGTTGAGGAACTTGATGGCTTTGGCCGGCTGTTGCCGGAGGGCGTCGAGAGGGCTGCGGTATTCGTCCGCCGATTCGACCATGGCGGAAATGCCGTCCGGGTCCACTTCGCCCGCCTGGCGGTCGGTGCCGATCGCCTTCGGGTTGTCCAGGGCATGAAGATCGCCAGCATGTTCCAAGGATTGGCAAAGGCGCACGAAGGCCATGAAAACCGAATGGAAGGTCTTGAAATCAACGCCGTTGGCGGAGCGCTTCACCGACTCGGCGATCCAGAAATCCAGCACCGCCGGGTCGTCGATGCAAGCGGCCTCGAAAGCGGCGCCCGCATATTCCTCCATGAAAGCGATCAAGCGGCGGAATTTGCGCTGCATCTGGGCTGTCGGCAGATGCTCCTTGAGATAGTCATAAAGCAGTTTTGACAGCCTGTTGGCCTGCCGCGAAACGGACCGTTTGGATATTTCGGGAACAAGCATGCTTCGCAACAGATCGTCCAATTCTCCGTAACCGATGGTGGAGATCAGGAATTCCATGACCGCCGAGAGAAACGGCATGCGGGCAAAGGTGATCGTGAAATTGCCGTCGGGATAGGAAATCTCGATTGCCGATTCGGTGACGGTGAAGTCCGTTGCCGGCGAGCCCACGGCATCGAGGGACCGACGGATGAAATTCCGAAACCCGCCGGGCCGCGCCGGACCGCTGCCCCAAAAAAACTGCTCGTAACCGATCCCGCCGCCAAAGGCATCACCGATCCTGACCAGATGGCAAAGCTCGAGAAAGGAGGAGGCATAGGAACGGCAGGCGATCGCCTTCGCCAGATCGCGGCAGACGGACCGGGAGAACTTGGGTTCTCCATCGACATCCGTTTCGGCCACTGTTTGCAACGCCGCAACCAACTCGGAGCTTTGGCCCTCTTGCAGGATGATCTGCTCCGACGAAAGCCTAGTGGCCTGTATCATCTAAATTGCACCCCAACGATCGCATTTCCCGTCCCCTCGGTAGGAGGGAGGGCGCAGGCGATGCCAGTCCATCGGCAAGCCTTTCCGACGCCCCGAGGAGACGGGAAAAGCGACCCTTCGGGCGGCGTTGCGAGGCTTCCGGACGTCGTCGCGCGCCGCTTGTGGTGTGATGGCACCACGGCGCGACGCGGCTCCTAGCCGGAAGCCTCGC
>JAUXMA010000352.1 GCA_030623425.1 Rhodospirillaceae bacterium | reverse complement strand
TCTTCCAGGCACGGCCGCAACAGCGAGAATCGAAAATGGTAGAGCTGACTCCATCATTCTTGTTGGAATACGACGCCTTGGATCGAGACCATCGGCGCCTCGCCGACATCGTCAATCAGGTCGTCAAAGCGATCGATGATGGCGAGGCCGAAAAATGCGAGGACCTGGTCATCGGTCTCGTCAAATCAGCCAAATCGCATTTTGCCAACGAGGAGACGTTGCTGGTCAAGATCGGCTATCCAAACGTCAAGAAACACCAGGCCCATCACAGGAGCCTGAACACCAAGATGGATCACATGATCGAATTCGCGAAAATGGCCGGGGAAAACCAGATGGCCCGCGACAGCCTGCGCAAGGAATTGGTGTTCTTCCTGATGGATGACGTCATCACCGTGGACATGGAATTCAAGAACTTCATCGCTGAGAAAGCGAAAGCGGGAAAGGCCTGATCGACCGCGCCCGGGGCAAGCTGCCCGACCCACCGCCGGTCCGTAGCCGGGCGCGCCGGCTTACTCGGTGCCCGCTTCCTCTACGCCCGCTTCCTCTACGCCCGCTTCCTCTACGCCCGCTTCCTCGAATACCGCTTCGAAGTCGCGAAGAAACACGAACCGGTAACCCAGGGCCGCCACGGCGGCACCCACGCCGGGACCGATCCAGTATATCCAGTGATTCCCCCAATCCCAGGCGACCAGGGCGGGGCCGAAACTGCGCGCCGGATTCATCGAAGCCCCGGTGATCGTTACCCCCAGCAAATGATCGACGAACACCGCAAGGCCGATGGCGATGGGGGCCAGATACTGGGGCCCCCGAGGGTCGATGGCGACCGCGAAGATGACGAACACCAAAATAAACGTCAGGGCAATTTCGGCCAGCAATCCGCTGCCTGTGGAAACGCCGATCCCCAGGCCATGGGCGCCCAGGTTGCCTTCGGCGGCGTCGGGAATGACGGCGGCGATCAGATAAGCGCCGGCGATGGCGCCCGCCAATTGCGCGACCACGTACATCACCCCCTTGGCCGTATCCATCCGTCCGGCCAACCAGGTGGCGAAGGTAACGGCGGGATTGATATGGCCGCCCGAAATGTGGCTGGTGGCGGCGACAAGAACGGTGATCGTCATGCCGTGGGCCAGGGCTATCGCGACCAAGCTGGCCGGCGTAATGCCGTCGCCGATCATGGTGCCGGTGACGACGATGCTACCGGCGCCGATAAAGACAAAAATCATGGTGGCGATGAATTCGGCGGCGAACTCGCGCCAGTCATCGGGATTCGGTGACGCGAACTGCCCCTTCGAGAACCGCCCCGCGGTGGGTTCCCGCTCGGATTCCTCGCCGACCAGTAAATCCGCCAATTCGTCCGCTTTGCCCGTCATACCAAGTTTCCACCGCATCCGAATAGTGGGCGCCAATTCGACACCGCCGAGGCATCCGGTCCCGAGGGTCATATAAACCAGCGTCAAGGTCAAGCCGCCGCCCGTCCCGAACCGTCGCAAGGGTCCCCCGGCCCGTCATGACGCTATGTCAAGGACGGCTCGTTATGGCTCCCGGCGGGCAAATTGTATTGCCGTTCCGGCCATTCCCCCCTTATACAATCCAGATACTGGGGCTATGCTGGCTATTGGGCGCGCGGCCCTTTCGGTTCCTCAAAGCCGCGTCGGGCACCAACGAGAGATAAGTAATGTCCAAGGGATCTCAGCTATTATCCGCCGCCATGGCCTTTGCCCTTGTTGCCGCCAGCGTCTATCTGGTGGCGGCGTCCTGGGGCGACCCGGCCGCCGCGCTCGACCGGTTAAAGGAACTCCTACCGGCGATCTTCGGCGGCGGTATCGCCAGCGTCCTGGCCGCGGCGGTTTTGGTTTTCATCGCCATGTACGCCTTGCTTTTCCATAGGCTGCGCCGGAACGAAAGCCTGATGGAGGCGCGGGACGCCGAACTCCGGGCCTACGAGCGGGCCATCCAAGACGTTCAATCGAACCTCAACCGGGAAACCGAGGCCCGCGTGGAATCGGAAAGCGCCCTGCAAGAAAGCTTGAAGGAACGGGAGCGCCTGAAGGAAGAACTGCTTCAAATCCCCGCTCACCAGCGGCAGGTGGAGGAACTTCGCGAGAATGCCGGCGAATACCAGCGTGCCGCGGATGCTCTCACCCAATCCAACCGCCAGTTGGAAGAAAGCCTGACGGGGCTCCGGAACGAGACCGCCAAGGACCTTCAGGACCGGGAACAGGCATACCAACGGC
>JAUXMA010000271.1 GCA_030623425.1 Rhodospirillaceae bacterium | reverse complement strand
GTGTTTCCCATCGTTTCCCATGGTATAAGAAGGATTCCCCCGCGATTACCAACTTTCGGGAAGCCATTTGAAACGCTTGCCGCGCCGCTGGCAAGCCGCCGGCTTTGCCGGCAAGGCGTGGCGCTTGCCGGCGGGCGGTTTTGCGATGGCGTTGGATTACCGCCGTCAGCCGGCGCCGCGCCGCGCCGTGGCGTCGGCCAGCACGCAGAGGAGTTCGAACATGATGTTGGCGGCGGCGAGCGCCGTGACGCCGCCCAAGTCGAAGGGCGGCGCCACCTCGACGACGTCGGCGCCGACAAGGTCGAGGCCCCGCAAGCCGCGGATCATGCGCTGCGCTTCGTGGGTGGAGAAACCGCCGACCTCGGGCGTGCCGGTGCCGGGCGCGTAGACGGGATCGAGGCCATCGACATCGAAGCTGACATAGGCCGGCCCGTCGCCGACGACGCGCCGCGCCTCGGCGACGACGGCGTCGATGCCCAGCTCGTAAAACTCCTCGATGGAAATCAAGCGCATGCCGCTTTCCTCCGCGAAGGTCATCTCGTCGCGGCTGAAAAGCGAGCCGCGGATGCCGATTTGCACCGTCCTCCCGGGGTCGATCAGACCCTCCTCGACGGCGCGGCGGAACGGCGTCCCATGAGTGTAGCGTTGGCCGCCGAAATAGCTGTCGACGGTATCGCTGTGGGCGTCGAATTGGACCAACCCCAGCGGCCGTTCGGTGGCGATCGCCCGCAGGATCGGCAAGGTCACCAAGTGGTCGCCGCCGGCGCCGAGGGGAACCACGCCGGCCGCCGCCAGCGCCTCGAAAAACACCTGTATCCGGCCGAGCGCGTCGGCGAGATCGATCGGGTTGACGGGGGCGTCGCCGACGTCGCCGACGCGGCAGAGATCGAACGGGGCGATGCCGCTGGCCGGGTTGACGCGTCGAATCAGGCTCGACATGTTGCGGATCTCGCGCGGGCCGTGACGGGCGCCGGCGCGGTTGGTGCTGCCGCCGTCGCAAGGAACGCCGACAAGGGCGATGTCGAGTTTCCTTAAGTCGCTTACCAGCGGCAGGCGCATGAAGGTGGCGATGCCCGCGAACCGCGGCATTTGATCGAGATCGGGCGGTTGCGGAAAATCTTCGTCCTTGCTCATCCCTGATTAACCGAAAGCGGTTTCGTTAGAGCATTTCAAGATTGGTCGGCGCGCTTCTAAGCGGCGAAGGCGGCCCGCGGCCAGGAATGCGGCTTGCGGAACCGTTCCTCCGCCGTGCGGTCGGCGACGACATCCGTGGAAAGGCCTTCGAGATCGGAGCGTTTGAAAATGTCGATCAGGGTATCGTATATGGCCGCCACCTGCTTGAGCACCTTTTGCGGGTCATAGTCTCGGCCTTCGTGGGCGACATCGATCAGGCCGCCGGCGTTGATCACGTAATCGGGGGCATAGAGAATGCCCCGCGCCTTCAAGGCGGCGCCGTGACGCGGGCGGGCGAGTTGGTTGTTGGCCGATCCGGCGACGATGCGGGCGCCGATTTGCGGCACGGTTTCGTCGTCGATCACCGCGCCCAACGCGCATGGCGAGAAGACGTCGGCGTCGAGGCGGTGAATTCGCCTGGCCGAGACAGGCGTCGCCGCGAACTCGGCGACCGCTTTTTGGACAAGCGCCCGATTGATATCGGCGACCAGGAGCCGGGCGCCGGCATCGGCCAAATAACCGCATAAACGGTAGCCGACGTTGCCCAGGCCTTGAACCGCCACCGAGAGGCCTTCGACGCTATCCGTGGCCAACCGGTGCTTGACGGCGGCGCGGATTCCCATGAAGCAACCATAAGCGGTGGCCGGCGACGGATTGCCGGTTCCATCCGAAAAACCGTGCGCGAACCGGGTCTCCTTCCTGAGGATGTCCATGTCGGCGACGGTCGTGCCAACATCCTCGGCGGTCTGGTAACGGCCGCCCAGGGAACCGACAAAGCGCCCCATGGCCCTGAGCAGCGCCTCGCTCTTGTGGACGCGGGGATCGCCGATGATCACCGCCTTGCCGCCGCCGAAGGGGAGGGAGGAAATGGCGGCTTTGTAGGTCATTCCCCGCGATAGCCGCAGCACGTCGGAAAGGGCTTGTTGTTCCGTGTCATATGGCCACATGCGGCAGCCGCCGAGGGCGGGACCGCGATTGGTGCTATGAATGGCGATGATCGCTTTCAGGCCGCTGGTGGAATCGGCGTGGAAAATAACGTCTTCGTGGTCGTCGAAGTCTTTCGAAGCAAAAACAGGCATCTGTTCCGCTCCTTTCCAGCGAGGTTTGACAATCCGTCTCCTCGACTTCCAGATCATTCGTTTATTTTTAAGTAATAGATTATACGCCAATTTTCAAATAAATGCCACAATATTATACAATTTATTTGGTTATTGCTTAAAAGTTCACAAATTTATTATTTTTTTTCTTTTTAGCGGCCCGGCGCGACATGACGTTTCCCGGCCGCCGAGGATGCGCCGCCGCCGGTGGCCCGAACGGCGGGAAATCCCGACTTCACCGCGGCGGGCGGGCATCGGGCCGGGCGGCACGAAGCCCCCTCTCCCCCGTGTCAACCTGTGCTATGATGCACGACAGTAACTTTTTTCTGAATGGACCACGGTTTTGGAGGAGAGGAAGCTCGTTTTCCGCGTTCATGCAATTCGACGTATGTTCGAGCGTGGAATAAGCACTAACGAGGTGCGAGAGGCCGTTGAGACGGGCGAGGTTATCGAAAACTACCCCGATGACGAACCCTATCCCAGCCGCTTGATCCTGGGCCGGTCCGGAAGCCGCCCCCTGCATGTGGTGGCGGCGGAAAACGGGGGTGAAAGGACAACCGTGATCGTTACCGTCTACGAACCCGATCCATCGATGTGGGAGCCGGACTTCCGGCACGGGAGGAAAAGATGAAATGCGTCGTTTGCCGCAACGGAGCAACCAGATCCGGGAAGTCGACAGTTACCCTGGAGCGCGGCGGCACGATCCTGGTGGTCAAGGGAGTGCCGGCGCAAGTCTGCGAGAACTGCGGCGAGGAATATCTCGACGAGGCCGAGGCCGGCCACCTGCTCGACACGGCAGAGGAAGCGGTAAAGGCTGGGGTGGAAATTGACGTGCGGGACTACGCGGCGTGAGGAAAGGGAGTGTGGCCACGCCCC
>JAUXMA010000196.1 GCA_030623425.1 Rhodospirillaceae bacterium | reverse complement strand
TCGCAGGCAATTCCTTGTCGCTGGCGAACAGCAGCGTTGCCAACTGGGTTTTATCTCCCAGCTCGGCCACGAAGACGGCAACAAAAACGGCGGCAAGTTTCAGCATCGGCATGTCTCCACGGGGATGAAAAAGGTTTTGTCCGCTATCCTCTAACGGTGATCGGCGCCGACCGCCGCGGCGACACTGCCGAAGCCATCGGCGCGAATGAGTTGGACGAGGTCGCGTTTGATCCTGTTGACCAGGCCGGGACCGTGAAAAATAAGCGCGGTATAGAGTTGGACGAGGGAAGCGCCGGCGCGAATCTTAGCGTAGGCATGGCGCGCGGTTTCGATCCCGCCGACGCCGATCAGCGGCAGCTTGCCTTGCGTCAGGCGATACATGTCGGCGAGAATCCCGGTCGACGGTTCAAACAACGGACGGCCGCTCAAGCCTCCGGCTTGCGTCCGGCCGGGGCTGGTCAGTCCGGTTGGCCGCTCGATGGTGGTGTTGGTGGCGATCAATCCGTCGATTCCCGCCGCCACCGCCACCTCGGCGATATCCTCTTTGTCGGCCTCGGCCAGGTCGGGGGCGATCTTGAGCAGCAAAGGCGGCCTGTCCGGCGGCGGCGCGGCGTTTCGCGCCGCCAAAACCGCTTCCAACAGGTCGCTCAAGCGATCGCGCCCTTGCAGGGCCCGCAGCCCCGGCGTGTTGGGCGAGGAGACGTTGACGACCAGATAATCGGCGACATCGGCAAGGGTCCTGGCGCCGGCGACGAAATCGGCGATCGGGTCGTCGCTGCCCAGGTTCCTGCCCAGGTTGACGCCGATAATGCCCGGACGCGGGCGCTTGCCCAGGTGTTCCGCCATGACCTCCTGGCCGTCGTTGTTGAAACCCATCCGATTGATGACGGCATGGTCCGAGGACAGCCGGAAAAGCCTGGGTTTTGACTGTCCCGGTTGCGGCCGGGGTGTGACGCTGCCCACCTCGATGAAACCGAATCCCTGGCCCAGCAAGGCGTCCGCCAGTTCGCCGTTTTTATCGAACCCCGCCGCCAGGCCGACGGGGTTGGCGAAATCCATCCCCCAAAGACGGACCTTGAGGACCGGATCCTCGAAAGGTTCCGGGCTCGGCACAAGGCCTTTTTTCAGCGCCCAAAGGGTCAATCCATGGGCGGCTTCCGGCTCCATGACCCCGAGAACCGGTCCGATGAAACGAAAATAACCGGCCATTCCATTACCCATCTGGGTGGCCCGGCAGGGACATGACCAGCTTGCGAAAAGCCTCGCCGCGGGCCTCGAAATCCTTGAACTGATCGAAGGAGGCACAGGCCGGAGAAAGCAAAACGACGGCGTCCTTCAGCCGTTCGCGCAAGGCCATTACCCGCGCCTCCTTGACGGCGCTGGCGAGGTCTCCCGAGCGGCTGACATCGACCTTGCCGCCGAGCGCGGCGGCGAGCGCGGCGGCCGCCTCACCGATGACGAAGGCGTGGCGGACGCATGAGAGGTGGGGCGCCAACACCTCGATGCCGCCTTCCTTGGCCCGCCCGCCGGCGATCCAGTAAACGGCACGGTAACAGGCCAGGGCCTTGGCGGCGGCGTCGGCATTGGTGGCCTTGCTGTCATTGACGTAGGAAACACCGTCAATGACCGCCACCAGTTCTTGCCGGTGGGCCAATCCGGGGTAGCTCTCCAGACCGTCTCGCATGGCGGCGGCATCGACGCCGGCCATCTTGGCGGCGGCATAAGCGGCGGCGGCGTTCTGCCAGTTGTGCCCGCCGGCAAGCGTGGACAGGCTTTTGAGGTCGATTACCGGCTTCGCGGGGCCTCCGATGGCGTCGATCAGCATGCCGTCCTCGGCGTAGACCCCCCCGCGAACGGGGCCCTGGCGGGAGATGGGAATCACCACTTGTTCGCCTTTCGCCTTCAGTTCCTCGTGGATGGCCAGCGAATGGCCGTCGTCGATGCCGACCACCGCCGCCCTCGGCGCCGTCTGACGATGGAAAATCCGCTTTTTGGCCTTCAGGTATCCACTCATGCCGCCGTGCCGTTCCAGATGATCGGCGCTGATGTTGAGCAACACCGCCACGTCGAAAGTGATGGAAAACGTCAGTTCCAATTGGAACGACGACATTTCCACCACGTAAGTTCCCCCGGCGTCCACGGGCGCCAGCTCCAGCACCGGCCGTCCCAGATTGCCGCCGACTTCCGTTTGCCGGCCGGAAGTCCGCAGGATGTGGCCGATCAGCGCCGTGGTGGTGGATTTGCCGTTGGTGCCGGTGATTCCGATATAGGCGCAATCGCGCTGGCTTCTGGCCAGCAGTTCGACGTCGCCGACGACCTCGCAGCCGGCGGCCTTGGCCATGCCGACGAGCGGGTGGGGTTCGGGGGAATGGAGAGGGACGCCGGGGCTCAAGACCAGGGTCGTCGGTTCCTCCCACTGGCAGCGGTAGAGGTCGACAAGCGGGACGCCGGCCTTTGCGGCGCCGGCGCGGGCGGCCTCGTCGTCGTCCCAGGCCCAAACGTCGGCGCCGCTCCGCATGAGCGCCTCGGCCGCCGCCAGCCCCGAACGGCCGAGCCCGAAGACCGCCACCGGCAGGCCGGCGAAAGGAAAGACATCGATCAACGCACCACCTCACGTCAGTATCGCACCGATCAAACTTGATACGCCCTAAACTTTCAAGGCCATGTCCACGGCGGCGCGGAAAGGCGGCCGTTGCACCGGCCCTAAATTTCCTTGTCTTTAGAGCAAATCCAGTTTGATAGGAATCGCCAATCACGATCCGCTCTAGGCTCTTATCCGCCGACCACCGGCCGGGGCCAAAGACCGGCGGCCTCGATGATCGGCTTGACCGCTTCTTCCCATTCGACCGCCATGACGTTCGGTAACGGCCTTGGTTGATAGCAGACCAATCGGCTACAAGGAAACCGAATGGGGATAGTGGTTTTCACCGATTCCCCCCTGTTTCAATGATCGCCAGTGGAAGCCGTGTCGTCGATTTTGACCTTCAACACCTATCTCCTCGACATCCGCCTTTTCGGCCTGTTTCGGGTTTACAAATCGGCGCCCCATTTGCAGCCGAGATTGGCGGCCTTGCCGGAAGCCCTCGGCGAGGTGGGCGCCGACGTCATCTGTCTCCAGGAAGTCTTCCGGAAACCGCACCGGGCATTCCTCGCCGAGACCCTCGCCCGCGTCTATCCCCATGCCGCCGGCGTCGGGCGTCGCGGATTGCCGCTGGGGACGGGTCTTATGATGTTGTCGCGCCACCCCATCGAAACCGCCCGGACGGGTGAATTCCGGACGGCCTTCCTGGAAGAGCGATTGGCCATCAGGATGGGCATGTTGGTCTGTGTCCTTCGGCTGCCCGACATTGGCCGCTGCCGGGTGATCAATCTTCACCTGGCGGCCGGCGGCATGTTCGGCCATCCCGAAAGCGTCAAGGCCGAATCGGTTCGCCGGCGCCAGATCGGCGAGGTCCTTCGGGCCGCCGGCGGACCGGGACCGGAGCTCACCATCATTGCCGGCGACTTCAATGCCGGTCCCGACAGCTCGGCCGTCAATTACCGGCATTTGCTCGATGCCGGTTACCTGGACGCCTTTGCCGAGGCCAAGGCCTTGTCGGGCCAGCCCGCGGCGATGGAAATGACATGGGATCCGGCGAACCCGATGATCATGGGCGAGCTGAACCGGTCCCTTCCCCGGCAACGGATCGACCATGTCTTCTTGCGGCGCGAGGGGATGGCTGGCCGCCGCCTCGGGGCGGCGCGGATCGTCCTTTCCGAAAGGCGGGTGGCCTTGGCCGGCGAAGGCCCCGTCCCCGTCTCGGACCATTACGGATTGTGCGTCGATATCGAAGCCGGCGATTGACCGCTAGTACAGTACAGCGCAAGGAAAAGCGCCATGCGACAAACGAACCCGGAAAGCAACTCGCCTTACCCGAAGGCCTCCGCGAGGTTCGGCCGAAGAGACTTCTTGACGCTTTCGGGCCTTGCCGCGCTTGGCCTGTTGGCGGGCCAGGGCCGGGCGCGCCCGGTCATTGACGAACGGCGGCGGGCCAGCCGCGAGCCGTCCGGGAGTTCCGACGTGATCAGCCTGTTCCTCTGCGGCGATGTCATGAC
>JAUXMA010000205.1 GCA_030623425.1 Rhodospirillaceae bacterium | reverse complement strand
CTCGGCGGCGGCCTCTTCGGGGAGGGCTTCGGGGATAGGTTCCTCGGCTTTGCTCAAATCGCCCTCGGCGGCGGCCTTTTCGGGGAGGGCTTCGGGGATCGGTTCCTCGGCTTCGCCCAAATCGTCGCCGGAGGCGGAAACCTCTTTTTGGATGCCTTCGAGTACCGAGCCCACCAGCAGATCGCAATAGAGACCGATGGCGCGCATGGCGTCGTCGTTGCCGGGAATCGGGTAGTCGATGCCATTGGGATCGCTGTTTGAATCGATGACGCCGACGACGGGGATGCCCATCTTGTTGGCCTCGGCAACGGCGATGGCTTCCTTGTTGGTGTCGATCACGAACAGCACGTCCGGCAGATCGCCCATTTCCCTGATGCCGCCAAGGGCCCGCTCCAATTTGTCGCGCTCTCGGGTCAAGCGCAGCAATTCTTTCTTGGTTAAACCGATCTTGGTCGAATCGATGTTTTCCTCCGCCAATTTCTCGTCCAAATCACGCAGGCTTTTGATCGATTTCGAAATGGTCCGCCAGTTGGTCATCATGCCGCCAAGCCAGCGGTGGTTGACATAGTACTGGCCGCAACGCTTGGCTGCTTCGGCGATTTTCTCTCCGGCCTGGCGTTTGGTGCCGACGAAAAGCACCCGCCCGCCGCCGGCGACGATGTCGCGCACCGCCGTCATCGCCCGATACAGCATGGGCACCGTCTGTTGCAGATTGATGATATGGATGCCGTTGCGGACCCCAAACAGGTAGGGGGCCATTTTCGGGTTCCAACGCCGGGTATTATGTCCGAAATGGACGCCAGCCTCCAAGAGCTGGCGCATGGTAAAGGTGGGAAATGCCATCGTCTGGATTCCTTTTCCGGTTGTTCCTCCGCGGGCACCATCCGGCCTAAAGGACCAGACACCGGAGCGAACAGACGGCAAAATAACGCCGATGACCGCAAACCCGCGTGTGAAATGGAGACGATTTGATATAGATGAAAACGGCGGAATGCAAGGAGATAAAGGCAAGCGAGCATCGAAAACGGCTCTTGGCCGGTCGCCTAGTACCGACCAGCGCAATTCCTTGGCGCCAACAAAAAACCGCCATCAACGCAGACCGGCAAGCAGCGCCTTGGCCTGCCTAGCGCAGCCGCGACCCGCCATCCATACCGCCCGGTGGGCGTCCGTCGGCAGGCCGGCGGGAACCAGATGCACGATCAACTCCGTCTCTTTGACCCTGCCGGTCATGCCGGCGATATTCCGCTTGTGGAGTATTTTTGCCAGATAGCGGCCGCCGTCCATTGCCGCCAGGCCGGCCGGCCAACCGATCCTGTTGACGCCGGCGGGCCAGTCCATGGACACCTCGGGACCGTTCGGCAAGACCTTGATGCTCAGGATGCGGGGAATGCGGCTCGGTTTGCTCTTCAGGGACAGTTTGCCGTCGGCGCGGATGCAGAGATCGACCAAACTCGTCAGACTGACGGACCAGGCGTCGAGAGACCGCCGCTTCGGCTTGACCCCGCGCATGACGGCAATGGTGCTGGTCACCTCCCCCCCCCCGGATCAGCCGGGACAGCGAAGCGACCAGGGTGGAATCGTCCGCCGCGCCGGCGCCTGGAACGGCCGATAGCGGTCCGCTCAATGTTTTCACCTTGCCGTTTCCGTCGATCAGGGTAACCGACCTGCCGGCTAAGAGGTGAAAGGGTTTGGCGTCATCGATGATCTGGCCGGGCCTGAAATTTTTCGCCGTCGAATCAATGACCACCAATTGCCCGGCGAAGGCCGCCAGGGAAACGACGGCCAACAGAAACCCCAGGATAAATTCCAAGGCCAAACGCATGCTCATTTTGCCTCCAAGACAATCGTCACCCCTTGTTCGCCGGCGTCAAGCCTTTTGTCGTGATAGGCGGCGAGCTTATCATCCGGGTATTTCTCGACCAAGTTTTCAAAAGCTTGGCGGGCGGCCGGATCGTGGTTTTTCATCAACTCGTAAGCTTCGAGATAGGCGGCGGTGTTGGCGGACGCGGCCGCTTCCGGCGATAGCGGCTCAAAGGTTTGCAGGCCTTCCGTTTTACCTTTCAGGACAAGGACGCCGACGGGGCGGAAATGCGTGTCCGGGCAGCGCGAGGCCGTAAAGCCGGAAACGCAGATGGTGGTTCCCAGGTGCTTGTTGACGCCTTCCAGGCGGGCCGCCGTGTTCACCGCATCGCCGTGGGCGGTGTAGTCGAAGAAGGATTCGCCGCCAAAGTTGCCGACGATGGCGAAGCCGGTATTAATGCCGATCCGGGTATGGCCGAAGTTGATGCCGGCGGCTTGCTGTTCGGCGGCGAAGTCACGGGCGAAGGCATCCATTTCCAGGGCGCAGGCCATGGCCAAGGCGGGATGGTCGGGCTGATCCGCCGGGGCGCCAAAAAAGGCAACGACGGCGTCGCCGACGATCTTGTCGATAGTGCCTTGGTGATCGAGGGCGATGCCGCACATGCCGTCCAGATAGGTGTTCAGCAGCGGCAGCAAAACCGCCGGATCCAACCGTTCGGTAAGCGAGGTGAAACCGGCGATATCGGTGAAGATGTATGTGACTTCCCGCCGTTCCCCGCCCAGGGACAGCCTGTTCGGTTCGTCGATGAGCTGCTTGACGATGCCAGGCGAGAGGAAGCGCGAGAAAGCTTGGCGGATGAACCGCTTCTGCCGGCGCTCCCGGCGGCCGAGGAAAACGGCGCCGACGGAGCCGCCGAAAGCATAAGCGAGGCTTGGCGAAAGCAGGGGAATCATGACGCCGGCGTACTTGTAGAGGGCGAATCCGCCGACCCAAAGCATCGCCAGCCCGCTTAAGCCGACGGCGATCTTGACCGCCACCGGGGTATCGACGGCGGCCAATGCCGCGCCGATGACGGCGAGCACCAGCAGCAGCCACGCCTCGCCCCCAATTGCCGTCGCCGGCGCGCGGCGGCCGTCCAATATCTGGGCCAGGGCGTGGGCGTGGATGAACACTCCCGGCGTTTCATTCAAGCCGCCGCCCGTAAAGGCGGAAATTGGCGTCCGGTGGCGGTCGCTGTTGGGGAGATCGGAACCGATCAGCACGATCTTGTCGGTCAGCCACGGCTTCGGCAGTAACTTGACGGCGTGCGCCGGAAAAACGCGGAAGGGCGGCGTTTGGACGTCGGGCCCGAAACGGTAGGCCAGGGGCAGAACCTCGCTGGGAACGGCGGCGCCCAGAACCCTGGCCAAGGCCGCGGAAAATCCCGGAATGAATTTCCCGCCCCGGCGCCGGCCGGGAAAGATCCAGCGGATGACGGCGTCGCGTTGATCGATCATGAGATTCGCCAGGCCCTTGTTCACCCCTTTCAGGTAGACCTCGAGAAAGGCCGTCTGTTTTTCCGTCAGACGATCCTCCCGCGCCGCCCAGGCGGCCACCAGCGGCACCTTGAGATTGGTCAGAACATCGCGCAATTCCGCGTCCTTCGCGGCCTCCGTCGGTTGGTCGAAAAGGATATCGAGCCCGATGGCACGCACCTCCGCCGCCGCAAGCGTCCTCAGCAGGCCGGCGAGAAAACCGCGGTCCAAGGGCGAACGGTAGGGCAAGGCCGCCAGGGTGTCCTCGGTAACGGCAACGATGACGATGTCGGGATGCTGGGCCTCGGGCGGCGACAGGGTTGCCAGGCGAATGTCCCCGACGCTGTTTTCAGCCGCCCCGACAAAAGGAAACAGACGCGGAAGCAGCAGGCTGGCGATCACCGCGAAGACGACGACCGCCGCTACCTGAACGGTTTCCGTCTTGGTTAGCAAACGCACCATCGGCTGATCACCATTGCAATGCGGGGCGCGGGTGAAACCGCCTCCTCCATAAGACATTTCCCGTCCGGCTGGAACCGAAATAGCGCCATTTTCCTGGCCTGACTGCTCCTTCCGTGAGCGATCCATATATACATTCCGGGTGATTTCTATTCCCCATTAATCATTATCCGATACGCCCATCCCATCTTCTGGGCGCCGTTCTCGCTGATCGGCGACGGCGGCGGCGCCCGGCCGGGAGCGTAAGG
>JAUXMA010000248.1 GCA_030623425.1 Rhodospirillaceae bacterium | reverse complement strand
GGCGGCGCCGTCTTCGCCGCGCCCTGGGTCGTCTGGCGGGCGAAAGAGGAATGGAACAGACCGCATCGATGGCCTTGGCTTTTGATCGCCGGCGGGCTTTTCGTTTATCTGACATTCACCGTCAACTGGATTCGCTGGTCCCTTTACGCCGGCATATTCATCGCCATTGTGTTGGCCGATCTCGTCGACCGCGCCGATGCCGCGATCACCGCGCGGATGGGAGGGGCCAAGCGTATCCCGGTCAAGGTGTTGGCCATCTTGTTGCTGATCATGGGACCCAGCGCCGCCGGCATCGTCGCCGTCGGCAAGGAACCCGGCGAGGGCGGGCGGGCCGGGGGCCGGGACGCCTGTCCCTTGCAAATGATGAGCGGCTTTCTCAACCGGCCGGAATGGGCGGATCGCCGCAGAACCATCGTCGCCTCGGCGAATTTCGGGACCGAGATCCTTTATAGGACCCGTCACAGGGTGGTCGCCATTCTCCAGCATCGCAGCGGCGCCGGCATTCTCGACGGCATCAGCATCCTCGGCGGCGGCGAGGAAAGCGAAATCCAGCGCTTGGTGCGCCGGCGCGCAATCGATCTCATCTTGCTTTGCCCCGGTTCCGGAAACGACGGCTATTTCGTAACAGGCGGGGATGAACGCGCTCTCTACCGGCGCCTGGAAAAGGGCGAGCCGCCCGTCTGGCTCAAGGAAATCGGCTTGCCCGACCGGCTGCAAAAAAAGTTCCGCCTATTCGAGGTCGCCCCCATCGATTGACCGGCGGCGTCCTTCAGCCGCCGCGGCGGTAAACCGCCCAAGTGTCGCCCGACAGCCCCCAATGGGGATAAACGGCGACCAGCTTGTAGGCGGCGGCCCCGGAACCGCCCCGCCGACGGAAAATCACCGGCTTGGCTTGTTTGCCGCCGGTAAAATGGCCGTCGATGAACCATTCGGCGGGATTGAGCGCGTCTTCGCCGGCAGGGACGAAGCTGACGGCGTTTTCCAAACCCTCGGCGCGGGCGTAGTATTTCAATAACGTCCCGATACTGAATTCATGATATCCGGCGACCCTGACGGGACCGTCCGTGGCGGCGGCGATCGACAGCAGGGCTTCGGCGAAGTGGCCGCGGCCGGCGGTGAAAAACTTGTCGAGAAGCTGGCTGTTGGCGAACAAAAAAAGGATCAACGCGACGCCCGCCGCTACCCGTCCCCAGGGTCCATGGTCGATCAGCATGCCAAGACCGCGCGCCGAGATGACGAGGACAAACAGCGCATTGACAAGGAAATAGCGTGGCAAGGCCGTGACGGGAATGTCGATCGCGATCAAGGCGAGGGGAAATCCCAGAATCATCAACAAATGGAAAATCCAGGAGGCGTCACCCTCGCGGTAGAGCCGCCAAATCATCACGATCACCGCCAGAACCACGGCCAACGCCAGCCAGTTCGAGCCTCCGGCAAGGGCATCGACGCCGAAACTGAGTTGCACCATGACGGCTGCCGAGGAGGCGGCGGAAACGGAAGCTCTTCCGCCGATGACCATATTATTCCAGGCAACGACGGCGAAGGCTTCGAAGGCGAGGAACTGGACACCGAAAAGAAGGATAAGCCGGGCCAGGGTCGGGACGATCGAACCGAAGCGGCGATAGAGCACCATCGCCGCCCAGACCGCCAGACCCGCCTCGACCATGAGGAAAGTCAGATGCGAGGCAAGTCCCAGTAGCGAAACCAGAATGAACGCCGCCAAGCGGCGGCGGCAAGGCGCCCGCAGATAGGCTTCCATCAGATGGACGGAAGCCAGCGCCGCCAGCAGCAGCAAGGCGTAACCCCGGGCTTCGCTGGAAAAATGGATCATCGGATAGCTGAAGGCGATCAGGCCCGCCGCGATCAGGCCATCGCGCCGGCTTCGCCGCCAACCCATGGCCGCCGCCATCGCGACGGCGGCGGTTCCGGCGCCTATGGCCAGGGCGCGATAGGCGAAAGCACCGGCTTGCGGTCCGACCATCGCCAAATAGAGCGTGTTGAGGGGATGGGTATTGTCATGAAACAGCAAGGGAAGCCTGTCGACAAGGGACGGCCGGGTCATGGCCACCGCCAAGTTGTCGAGGGACCAGATTTCGTCGAGCCAGAGGTCGCCTTGCGCCGCCTTGAGCCGGAGCAGGCCGGCGGCGGCGACGATCGCGCAAACGAGAAGCATCGCGCCGGTCGAAGAGGATCGCCGGTATGGGAATTTGGGCATTGGCAACCTTGTTCAGCCTTTATAAGTATGCTGTCACCGAATTTTTTGCAAAAAGGTCAGTCCGGGAATGAAGCGGCTTCGTTCCATCGTCGTGGTGATCCTCGTCGTCCTGCCCATGGATCTGGGGCTGGCCTGGTATTGCCGCTCCAACTGCGACTTTTGGAAGAGCGTCTATCCCCCGAACGATCACCGCGTCCGATCCCAAGAATACCATCACGGCTTGGCGCCCAACCGCCGGGTTGTAGAAAGCTGGGGCCTTGTTCGTTACCGCTATGCCACCAACTCCCTTGGCTTCAAGGACGCGGCGCCGAGGACCGTAGACGCGGGCAAGGAGGGCAGGAGGATCCTGTTCATCGGCGATTCCTTCACCGAGGGAAAGGGGTTTGGTTTTCCGCGTTCCTTTGTCGGCCTGATCGCCGAAAAATTGAAAATGCGCGGCATCGAGGTGCTCAACGCCGCCGTCGACTCATACGCGCCGGTAATCTACCGCCGCAAGGTCGAACACCTCATCGAGACGCGGCGGCTGAAATTCGACATCCTTGCCGTCTTCCTCGACCTCTCCGACATCCATGACGAGGTCAGGCGATACCAGGTCGATGACCAAGGCCGTCTTGTTGTTCCCCGGCCGGAAAGGGAAGGGCTCGCCAAGCGGATCGGCCGTTCCCTGCGCGACAACTCGCTCATCGCCCGGTTTTTTTCCCTCGCCTACGATCAGCTGGAGTTCGTGGGCAAGGTTGTCAAGCGCCGGTTCGAAATCGCCGAAAAATGGAATAAGTCGTTTTTCGACGTCGACGGCATGGATCTATGGGCTTATTCGGTGACCGATCTGGACGCCGCCGCATGGACATACGACGATGTCCGCTGGGCGGCTTACGGCGCCGCCGGACGGCAACGGGCGGCGGGGGAAATGGATGGGCTGTTGTCCTTGCTGAGGAGGCGCGGCATCGAACTGATCCTCGTCGTCTATCCCTGGCCGGATCAGATGTTTCATGATCCCGAGGCGCCGCGCCACCAGGGATTCTGGCGGGCCTGGAGCGCCGCCCGCGGCGTCCGCTTCATCAGCCTTTTCGCCGAGTTCACCGAAGGCGACCCCAGGCAGGTTCTGAGCCGCTATTTCATTGCCAACGATTTCCATTGGAACGCCGAAGGGCACGAATTGGTCGCCCGGGCTTTTCTCGATGCCCTAGGGTCT
>JAUXMA010000043.1 GCA_030623425.1 Rhodospirillaceae bacterium | reverse complement strand
CGGGCAGCGTCGCCCGTGGCTCGCGATGCCCCGCATCGCCACGCCACGCGCTCCTTGCCGAAAACCTTGGGAAGCCGTCTCTATGAGTCAATAATAAGGACCTTTGGTATTATGCCCACGCCAAGCAGTTCAAGCGCATGCGCCGGGAGCTGAAACGCCTCAAGACCTATCTCGGCCGGGTGTTTCGCGATGTTTCGCGCAAGATCGCCGGCAAGGCCGAACTGCAGGCCCGCTTTGCCCGGCTCCTGGGGCTGATCGGGCGCTGGCTCGCGCAGCAGCGGGGGGACAAGAACAAACTCTACTCACTCCACGCCCCCGAGGTGGTCTGCATCGCCAAGGGCAAGGCCCATAAGCGCTACGAGTTCGGCTGTAAGCTCGGCCTTGCCGCGACCAACCGGGAAGGTTTGTTCCTGGCCGCCAAGGCCTTCGAGGGCAACCCTTACGATGGCCATACCCTCAAGGCCACCGCGGTCCAGGCCGAAGCCATGACGGGGGTGAAGATCGAGCGCATTTACGCCGACAAGGGCTATCGCGGCCACGACTACGATGGCCAGGCCAAGGTCATGCTCTCCGGCCACAAGCGCGGCCTGACACCGACCATGAAGCGCGAGCTCAGACGGAGATCGGCGATCGAGCCGATGATCGGCCACGCCAAGAACGACGGGCGGCTCGGTCGAAACTGGCTCCTCAGCCCACAAGGCGATAAGATCAACGCCATCCTGGCGGCCGCCGGCCATAACCTGAGGCTTGTGCTCAGGAAGCTGGCGCTTCTTTTTGCCCGGATTCTGGGCGCCGTCGGACGAACTCTGGGGCCAGGAGCCCGGATCTGGGCCCTCAGCATCGCCCAATCGGCGTTTGCGGATACTTGGTTCCGACCAGGCCGGCCCGACCCCTCAATGGCTTAGCCTTTTTTCAGGGCGGACGAAATAGTCGGATCGCGAAACAAATATAGGGGCCGTCCTCGCCAAGCGACTTGCTCGTGTCAGGATAGCCCCCAGAATTATCCACCGGGGGAACAAAATTACAGAGAATCGCCAAATGCCCGAAAAAATTCTTCACTTTTTTCCAGAATCACCCTGGGGTAGTCGCGAAAAAGGTGACTCGCTATGAGTCCGGTGATATCCTTATTAACGCGGGTGACTAAGCGGTGAGGCCCCACCGAGCGGGAGGCTGCAATAGGCTACCGTTGCAGTCGGCAACTTAGGGGAGGTATGAGATGGGCCCCAATATCGTTATTGCGAAAGTCGCTGGAGCGACACAGGCCGCGCAAATCAATGCCATGGCCGGGAAGGCCTACGTCGTCGGCAAGGTAACCGCGGCGAAAGAGGGTCTGGGAAGCTGGTTGTTCCTCAGCCCCACGGGCGGCGCGGGCACCGCCGGCGGAACCACGGCCATCAAGCTGGAAGGCACCCGGCAAATGGCCCAGCTCATGCCGATGGTGGGCAAGACGGTCGTGGTCGGCAAATCCCCAGCGGTCGCCGGGGGCATCGGCAAATGGATCGTCCTGCAACCGACGGTCGGCGCGGCGGCCAAGGGCGCCGCGGTTGCCGGCGTTGGCGCTGCCGGAATGGGTGCCGGTAAGGCCGCCGCCGCTTCGCAGCTTGACAAAATGGTCATGTTGAAATTGGAGGGCGGCCGCCAGGCAACGCAGGCGGCGATGCTCCAAGGCAAGACCTTTACCGTGGTCAACCCCATGGTCGCCGGCAAGGGCGTCGGCAAATGGATTTTCCTCAAACCCGCGGGCGCGGGCGCAGGGGCCGACAGCCTTGTCGCGCTCAAGCTTTCAGGTGGCAAGACCGCCGCCGCCGTTCCCTCGCTGGTCGGAAAAACGGTGACCATCGGCAAGGCGCCCATGGTTGCCGGTAGTAGCGCCGGTAAATGGCTGGTCCTGCAACCCTCCATCGGAGCGGTCGGCAAGGCCGCCGCCGGTGCCGGAACGGCCGGCGCCAGCAAGTTCGTGACGGTTGGCGCGACGGCCGGCAAATCCGCCCCCGCGATGGGAACCGGCATCAAGGGTTCTATCGCCGCTGCGGCAGGTAAGGGTGCGATCGGCAAGACCGCCGTGACCGGCGCCGCGGTCGCGGCCAAGTCGACGGCCGCCACCGGCACGATCTGGACCGGAACGGGCCTTAGCCTTGGCTTGGGTCTCGGCCTGGGCGCGTGGGGTCCGGCCATTCTGCTCGGCGCCGCGACCGCCGGCGGGTATTACTACTTCGGCCGCAAGAAAAAAGATGTGGAGATAGACGAAAACTCTGACTCGGACGACTTGGAAGCCGCTCTCGGCTGATTGAGCGACGGGTAGCGGCCCTTGGGGCCGCGGCCGGTCGGTTTTCCGGGCAAGGCAAACCGCCGCCGCTATCATCGTCGGCGGTTTTCTTGCTTTTGTGGATGTGGAAAAGAGGCGCCCTTACGTCAGAACTTCGGCCAGGTATTTGCGCACATAATCGCGTGCCGCCCCCTTGAGCAGCCGCGCCGCCCAGGGAAGATCGACCATGACACGCACCTTTTCATTGAACGCCGTCGCCCTGCCCTTGACGTCCAAGCCCTTGATGCTGGCCGTGAAGCTGAATTCGTTGCCCCGGCGTTTATAGACGGCATTGCGGATCAGGTCGTTGCCCGCGGCCCGGGAACCCAAAAGCGTCTCCAGCCTTGCCACCGCTTCTTCCTGCCCGAGCCCGTGGCTGATTTCCAGATCGATATCCGCCATTGATCTCGTTCCGTGTCGACCGGACTTATTTGCTCCTGGCCGCCTTCAGGATCTTCGTCAATCCGGGCACCGCGATGGAATTGGACTGTGATGCCTCGATCAAAATCGTCGTCCAGGCTCGGACCCTGAAATCCGGGCTTTCCTTCAGTCTGGCGAAAAGTTCGCTGCGCCCTCCCGATACGAAGTCGTCGTGGGTCAGGACGATGTTTTCCCCGGTGTTGTAGGTTTCGTGAAGGTCCGGTTCCCAGCTCAAGGCGCGCAGCGACAGCAGGATCACCAGCATGGAAAAGTGATCCAAGGTCTTGTCGAAATGTTCGGTGGTGCGGCGAGGATGCTGGTAACTGGCGCCGCCCAACACGATTGAATCCAGTTTTCTCAGCGGCGGGGCGAACATGGAATCATAATCGATCAGTTTCAATGGCCCGTCCGAGGACACGATTACGTTGTCATGTTTCAAGTCTCCGTGGGCGACCCCTTCGGATAGCAATTGCAGGGAAAGATTGGCCCACGCCCGCGACAGGGCGGCCAGGCCCTTTTGGTGTTCCTTGGCGCACAACTTCGCCACCACGGCGCCCAAGGATTTGCCCTCGATCCAGGGCATGGTGACGATGGGATATTCACCGCTGGGCGCGACCTGGGAGGTGATGAAAATCTCGTGAGGCAAATAGCGAATGTCGATAAAATGGCTGGCCTTGGTCTTCGCCACCGCCTGCGCGATGACCTTGTGGCGTTCTTCAAGGTTGGGCAGGTCGCGGGTGAAACACTTGATGGCGAAGACCTCGTCGTCGTCGCCTATGGTGGCCTTGAAAACGACGGCGAAATTGCCGGACATGAACACCGGTTCCCCGTTATCGTCGAGCATGGGGTGGATGCCGAAGGTGGCGAACCGCTTGCCCGCGTTGCTGAACGCCGTCTTGTAGTCGCTGATAATTGGAAAGGTCATCGTTTCTCACCTGGTTCAGGACGCTGTCGGGATGGCATAACGGCGCACCCGAAATAAAGACAGGCCACCGTCATGACGATGTCTCCGTCCCGATCTCTTCAATAGCGGGATGGGCGACATCGATCAATATCACGGTCGCGTCGTCGTTGGGCATCAGGCCGAGGTCGCGATAGTCACCGGTCACGCGCAAGAAATCATCTTCCGAGGCCAGGCTCACGCGAAGCGCGGCCATTTCGCCGGCGAAACCCGACCCCGGAAGATTCGCATGGGCGCGGGCCACGTCCGCAAGCTGGCCTTTGCCGGTCTGAATCAGTTGGCGAAATTCACCAAGCAGGCCCGCAGCCTGTTCCGAAGGAGCTGGGGGTGTTCTGTCCCCTCCCAGCGAATGGCCCAGCGAGTGGATGGCGGCCAGATAGCGAAACAGAACCAGTTGTCCGATGCCGTCGGAAGCCAGCATCACGGTCGCCGGCTCGGTAATCTGCCGCGTGCCGGCCCGAAGGTGAGCTTGCTTGGCCAGGTTCTTCCAGTTGAGCAGGTGGGGATCGCGTTCCATTTCCGCCAACGTCGCTGGATAACAGACCGACAAGGACATCCCGTCGCCTTCGCCGTCGAAAACTAAAATGGGGCTGTCGCCGTAACCCAGCCAGTTCAGGGATATTCCATCGTCCCGTTTCCCGAGCCAGCAGGCGACGAGGGTGGAATACGATCCTTCCTGGACGAACTTGCTCAGCTTCCCGGCGTCATCTCCGGTTTGTTTCCTGTATTCGCCTGAGAAGCTTTCCCAGAACCCGTCTATCCACTGATTGAGGGTGTCCGGGTTGGAAATGGGCGTATCGGGAAGGCGTTCGACAAGCGCCTCGGCCCAAGGGCCGCAATACATTCCCGACGACCCCGCCCCGTCGGCAACGGCGGCCAGAAGGCCGTCCGGAGTATCCGAAATCCGGAATCGGTCCTCGCTCTTACGCCAGACCTTGCCGTCGGCCCTCTGGTAACTGTCGTTGCTCGGTTTGACGGCGGATTGCCCGGATACCGACCATACCAATTCGGCAGGAGTCGCTTGCGGTGCCGCATTGGCGTCGGTGGACGAAGAAACGTCCTCGCCGTGGCCGTGCGCGACCAAGAGGCGGTAGAGCGCGCGGGCCTGGTCGGTCATCGGCGTCGGGGTGGCGGTCTTCTTGGCCAACTCGTAGACCATGTCGAGGTCCTTCAGGACTTGGCGGGCGAAGAACGTCCTCGTCCAGAGGAGGAGCCAGAACCTTAGTTCCCTCGGCCGACACGAAATCCCCCGCCCCCGTGGATAGAGAATCGCCGGGTGGTGTGACGAAACCCGGTCCATGAATCACTAGCCGGTCGCGACGGCGTGAAACGCATTCCCTTGGGTGTTGAACGCTTCGGGGAAGGTAAAGGCTTGGCGCGTGCCGATATCCAAAAGCTTCACCATGGATACTGCATCCGCATTGAACACCATGCCGCGGATTGTCGGCGTCCTGTCCAGATCACGATCGAACAATTCGCAGATGATCGCCTTGTAGCGGCTCGGCATCTCGCTGGACATCTCGAACAGCAATCTGGCGTATGGCTCGTCCGGAAGTTCCATGGGGCTCCACGGAAATGTCACCTGATCGTCGCCTTCGCCGGTGATGTGGCAGTTGATCAACAGCACGTTGCCATCCGTCGTCCGCAACCCGGTCAGCCGTTTCGACATGGCCAATAGCTCGTCCTCGGAGCTGACGTCGTTGGCCATGCCGTCGGTGATGTTGATGACGATCGGCGGGAACGACTTGGGATGGCGATAGATCCAATCCTCAAGCGCGACACGGGCAAGCGCGAACGCGCCGTTCATGGGCGTGCTTTCGGCGGCGACCGGCTCAATCCACCTGGAAATACTGATCGTTTCCTCAACCATTTCTCCCCGGACGTCCGTTTCGACCGTTTCCCGGCTGACCCGGGCGTGTTTCGCGACTTCGGAAATAAGTACCATGGCGCGGCCGGCAAGCTTCCCTTCCCAACAGAACGCCGGCCTGTTGGATTTGCCGTAACCGATGACGCCGATGTCGAAATAATCGCTGACACCTTCATCGCGCATGCAGCGGTTAACCAATTCCGCAAGCGTGTTGTTCAGCGCTGCGGCCAACACGACGGCTCTCGAGAGGGGTTTTCCGTCGGGGGCGGCTCCAAACACCTTGTTCATGGACCGGGACTGGTCAACGAGGAAAAGCACCGCCCCCGGAGACTCCTGGCTGATCTCCTGAGAATAGGTCATGCGTCGGCTCCGATCTTAGGATTCATGCGAACATACGGCTGAAAACTCAGCCCGCCCTGTGCCCCTACATATTGTCACAGTAACGCATAATAACGCAAGATACAGTATTAAAACTCTTGAATTTAGGCTTTTTGCTGGATTTCGGGGAATGCCCGTGAAAGCGGGCGTCCGAACCTACATCACCCAGCGCATGCCGCCACCGGTGTTGCTTCTGGGCACCTTGACGACGATATCGTGGCATTTGATACACCGGCCGGCGGACGGGTGCGGCATCTCGGTATTCGGGACCAGCGGCGGGCCCAGTTTTTGGATCTTGGACAGGTTTTCCAGCACCGCGCCGACCGGAGTCTTGGGCTGACTGCCCGGCCCCGGCCCGCCGTGGTACAAGTGGCATTGTTGGCAGGTTCCCACATACGGGTGGGGCATGGGCTCGTCGGGTCTGATACGAGGTATGTGTTTGATCGCCATCAGGCGGTAGCGCTTCGATGGAGCGATCGTTTGATTCAGCGATCCGACGATGCCGGTTTCCGCCGGCGCCGGCATACGGCCCAGGTAAAATCCTTCCACCTCCCGCACGAACAACCGCGAAAGGGATTCGCCATCCGTCGTTTCCCAGACCAGACCGGCCAACACCAAAACCAAGAGCACGACGCCGGCGCTGCGGCCTTCGAAAAAGCGGTGATTTTTTTTTGGCGGAGCCATTCGACCCCTACCCCGCCGTCAGCGCAGTTGGTTGGACCACAGCGCAAACCCTTCGTCATTGCGCAGGCGGCAGGACTTGTTCCCGACCGTGATGTTCTTCGCATACAACTCGGCGTTGGGCCGGACCCGGTCAAACCTGAACCCCACCCCACGGACCCTTGAATTGTCCTGGACCGGGCAGCCCAGATATTCGAGAAACCATCTGGGCGCGACGGAAACCTCCTTCGAGGCCCCGGAACCGTTATCGACCCAGATATGAATTTGGCTCCAGCCGGTATCTTCGCCCTGGCTGGTCAAGCGCACCACCGAGCCCCGGAACCGTTCGCTTTTCGCCTGCGAAAAAGGAACCAGTCCGGGCAGCGCGGACTTGCGCCCCCACCCTTGAGCGGTTTCCGCATTGCCCACGGCCGCGAACGAGGACGACGCGCTTTCCTGCGCCGACGACAAGAGGGCATCGATGGAATTACCGCCCCAGAAGGAATCCGGCACCAACGCCGCCCCAAGCACGACCAGGCAGAAGACGCCTCCCGCACCCATGACCAAACGTTCGGGCCTCATGCCGTCTCCTTTCCCTTTTCGCCGGCGATCCAGGTTCCAATTCATGGGCCGGGACGGGGCCCATCGAGCGGGCCACCCGCGACCGGCCTAGGCCGGGACCGGGCTCACCGCTACCTGCAGGTCCGTCACGTGGGCGACTGCCTTGAAGATCCGCTTCTTCACCGCTTCGGCGATGACGTCGCCGTCGTTGACCTTTAGCTTGCCTTTCACCAGGACGCAGATGTCCACGTGCACGTCTTCGCCGACGTTGCGGCCGCGCAGGAACTGCACCCCGTCGACCTTCGGCGTACCCATGGCGATATCGTAGATGGTCTTGAGGACATCCATTTCGATGGACGAATCCATCAACCCCTCGATGGCTTCCACGTTCAGTTCCACGCCGATCTTGGCGACCATGACGCCGACCACCAACGCGGCAAGGACGTCCGCGATCGGGTATCCCAGTACGGCAAACAAAATGCCGATCAGAACGCCCACCGACGACAGCGCGTCGGAGCGGTTGTCCCAGGCGTTAGCGATGATCGCCGGGCTGTTGTTTTCCTTGCCGACGCAGCCTTGGTAGCGGTACATGAGCTCGTTGACGATGATCGAGACGACCGCCCCCAGGACGGCGATCGCGCTCGGCGGCTCTAGGGTATCCATCACGATCTTCATGACCGATTCGTACATCAGGTAGATGGCGCCCAAGATCAGGATCACGCCGACGATGGACGAGGCGATGAACTGGATATTCCCGTACCCGTAGGGATATTTCTCGTCGGCCTTGCGGTCGGAAAGCTTGAGGCTGAAAAGTGTCACGACACTGGCGACCACGTCGGCGGCGGAATGCAACGAGTCGGCCACCAGGGCAACGCTGCCGGTCATGGCGCCAAGCAGGCCCTTATAGGCTGAAAGACTGATATTGGCGAAGATCGACCACCAGGTGACTTCGGCACGACACATTCTGCAATGTTCACTTTTCATTGATTCAGATACTCGATTATGCTTTGGCCCGGAATGCGGAAATTCCCCTTGACCAGGCGTCCACGGAGTTCTTCTCTTTTCATAAGTCCGACAACGGCACGCCTGCCCACGCCCAGGAAACGCGCCGCTTCGGTGCTGGAATAGATTCGGTTGGGTTTGATCTCGCGGTTGCGTAGGTCGTAGTAGTGGGTCACCGCCGCAGCCAGGGACAGGACCGTCCCCGCGCGCACGATCGCCATCCAGATCATTCCTTGTGCCCTCCCTTGAATTCAAAGGGCATCAGCTGTCTATAGACATCAAGCGTCAGAACGGGCGCCGCCACTCCTTTTTCATCGGCGCTGAAGTATTTGGCCCGTTTGAATTCGGTCCATTCCGCCAAAAGCTTCCACGGAAACTTCGAAATCCCGGCGTTGTAGATTCTTGCGACGGCATTGTATTCGATGCGGCGTGTGGCGATCACGTCTTCCATGTCCACCAGAGATTTCATCATTTCGATATAGGTTTTTGCCGATTGAATGTTCGGGTATTGCTCGACAACCGCCAACAGGCGACCCAACGAAGCCTCCATGTCGCCGCCCCCCCGGAGCATCTCAAGCGCCTGGTTCCAATCCGTCGGCAATGCGCCCTTGCCCGCCGCGCCCAAGCTGACCTTGCCGCCGAGGGCTGTTACAAGTTTATCCACGGCTTCCGGCGACAGGTTGCTTTGCTTGATGATTTCCGTCCGCCTCTGCGCCGCATTCGTAAAGACGGAATGTTCCAGGGAAGCGTGACTCAGCGTCAGGTTGATCAGATTGGAGAACAGGTTGCTTCGCCGTTGGATGGCGCTCTCCAGGTTGCTGGCCTTGGACAACACTTCCTCGCGCATGAGAATGAAATTGTTGAACTTGTAGAACAACGTTCCCGAAAACACGACCAGGGCCAGAAGCGAGACGTACGCCATGATCTTGACCGCGCGTAAATCGGGCATGACGAAACGCGGATTGAGGTCCGCGCGATACAGTTGCGAAAGCAGAACTTCCGAACGGTGAAGGCGCTGGCTGTCGGAGGTCGCTCCGTGTTTGGTGTCTTTGTACGTAGTAGCCATTGTTCAACAACCTGATTCTACAGTGTTCGAAGACGGCAAATTCTGGCGCCTGGGCCTAATACCAAGGAGCGCTGATAATGACCCATAGAGACGGCTTCCCAAGGTTTTCGGCAAGGAGCGCGTGGCGTG
>JAUXMA010000342.1 GCA_030623425.1 Rhodospirillaceae bacterium | reverse complement strand
TGCTAAGCGTCCGATGCTCTTCACTGGGGCGCGGTCAGCCCCGCGCGCGCGGGTGGGCCTGGTTGTAGACTCGGACCAGGCGATCGGCGTCGACCTTGGTGTAGCGCTGGGTGGTCGACAGCGAGGCGTGGCCCAAAAGCTCCTGGATGGTGCGCAGATCGCCGCCGCCGCAAAGAAGGTGGGTGGCGAAACTGTGGCGGAGCGCGTGTGGCGTTGCCGTTTCGGCAAGGCCGAGCGGCGCCCGCAAGCGCCGCATCTGCCGCTGGGCGACGCCCGGGTTCAGTCTTTTGCCGCGGGCGCCGACGAACAGCGGGTCGCCGCCGCCCAAGGCATGGGGGCAGGCGGCGAGATAGTTGTCGATGGCGGCGGCGACGATGGGCAGGACCGGCACCAGCCGTTGCTTGCCGCCCTTGCCGGTGACGACCATGGTTTCGCCTTTCGGCGCTTGGCCCCGGTTCAGGGCCAGGGCCTCGCCGATGCGCAGGCCGCAGCCGTAAAGCATGGTGACGAGCGCCGTGTCGCGTTTGCCGATCCAGGGCTCGCCGCTCAAATCGCCGATGGCGCCGAGCGCCTCCAGGGCCTCCTCTTCCGACAGCGCCTTGGGCAAGGATTGCGGCGTTTTCGGTGTCCGCACGGCGCCGAGGGCGGCGTTGTGGGCAATGCCGTTGTGATCCAAAAAGCGGAAAAATCCGCGCAAGCAGGACATCGCTCTCGCCGTCGAAGTGCGGGCCAGACCGAAGGCGTTGCGTTTGGCGAGATAACCGCGGAAATCGGCGGTCGTCAGGTTTTCCAGATCCCGCAATCCGGGAGCGAAGCCCAGGTGTTCGGCGACGAAGCCGAGGAAAGCCGCCAGATCGCGGCCATAGGCGTCGAGCGTGTGTACGGACAGGCGCCTTTCATGCGCCAGCCAAGCCCGCCAGTCCTCGATGGCCCGGAGCACGGCGGGCTCGGCGGCATAAGCGATCATGCGGGCTTTTCCCGCCATTCGTGGACGCGACGTTCCACCACCCTTGCCAGAAACGCGATCAACTCGGTTCCCTGGCCGGGGTGAAAGGCGCTTTCACGGGAACCCATCGCCAGCAATCCCTCGGGAGTCGCCGGGCCCGAATGCAGCCGGGCCAGCGCCGCCGAGCGCGCCAGTCCCGCGGCGGTGCCGAAAACGGTCCCATCGTCGTTCATTTGGCGCAGCAAAAGAACCTTCTGGTCATTGCCCAAAAGCCGGTCCACGGTACCGGCGTCGAATCGGCGGATGTCGGGCGAAACCAGTCCAATCGCCGGCGGATGCTCCGGTTCGAAACCGATGGCGGCCACGTCAACGCCGAGAAGCAACGGCAGGTCGTCGATGATGATCCTGACCATCTGCTCGAAATCGGTTGCCGCCAGCAGGGCGAGGACGGCGTCATGGACACGGGTCTGGTTGCCCATGTTGACGCGGCAGGTCTCGATGACGTCCTGGGCGCAGTCGCGCAAGCAATCAATTTCGCCGCGCAAACGTTCGAGCATGACCTGTTGCAAATCGACCACGCCGTCGCCGCTCCACCGGGACGGCACCATAAGCGATTCCAAAAGCTCGGGATGATCGGCGAAGAGCTCGGGATGGCGGCGCAAGTATTCGCCGACCTGCTCGGCGCTGAGTTCGTCGCCGGCGGAATTCACCGTTTTCGTAATCGCCGCATCGTCGTTAATCGCGGTCATGTTCCTGCATCTCACGAATCGCCGGCAACAAACCTAATTCGCGAATAGAAAACGAATCGTTAAAGTGTAACCCATGCTTGAATCCGGCGCCAGTTCCCGCTACCCGTCCGGCGAGCGCATCAGTGTCCTGCTGCCGCTGCCGCTCGCCGGGGCATACGACTACCGGGTGGCGGAGGGGATGGAGCTGGCGCCGGGAGACTTCGTCGAAGTGCCCCTCGGGCGGCGCCGGGCCTTGGGCGTGGTCTGGGGGACGGGCTCGGGTTCAGTGGCGGCGTCGAAACTGAAGGATGTCTCAAAGCGACTCCAGGCGCCGCCCTTGCCGGAGGTCCTGCGGCGCTTTGTCGATTGGGTCGCCGCCTACACGTTGTCGCCGCCCGGCGCCGTTCTCAAGATGGCGATGAGCGTTCCCGCCGCCCTCAGTCCGAGTCGGCTCCCCACGGCTTTCGTTTTGGCCGCCGAACGGCCGAAGATCCGCATGACTTCCGCCCGCCGGCGAATCCTCGATGTCTTGGCCGCCGGACCGCCCCGCGCCACCAGCGAACTGGCCCGCCAGGCGGCGACGGGAACCGGCGTCATTCGAAGCCTCGCGGAAACGGGCGCGATCGTCGCCGTCG
>JAUXMA010000065.1 GCA_030623425.1 Rhodospirillaceae bacterium | reverse complement strand
TTCGGCCTTATCGATGAGGTTGTAGCCAAACGCTCGCCTCCGGACGACAACGGGGAAGACGATGACGACGAGGACCGGGACGGGCATAAAGAAAATCAAAAGGATTGACCGGCTAATCTATATCGGAAGCTCGATCATAAAAATGTGATGAAACTGATCTCCTGGGCGCATATATACTATGATCGTGAGTCAAACCTTGGCCAAAATGAAATTCCACCTATTGCGACCCGGTACAATAGAGGATTGAAGATTTTACGCCACCCGCGCCAACGGCTAACATGAGAAAGGCCAACCCGGCCCTTCAAACGGTGAATCCATGAGCAAGTCCGCCGGCAGCGATTCGAAAAACACTCTTTACTGTTCCTTCTGCGGCAAAAGCCAGCACGAGGTGCGCAAATTGATCGCCGGTCCGACCGTGTTCATCTGCGACGAATGCGTCGAATTGTGCATGGACATCATCTGCGAGGAGCACAAGAGCAGCCTTGTCAAATCCGGTGACGGCGTTCCCAGCCCGTCCGAGATCTGCCAGGTCCTTGATGACTATGTGATCGGGCAGGACCATTCCAAGCGGGTGTTGTCGGTGGCCGTGCATAATCATTACAAACGCTTGAACCACAGCACCAAAAACGATGACGTGGAATTGGCCAAATCCAACATTCTGCTCATCGGCCCGACGGGATGCGGAAAAACCTTGATGGCGCAAACTCTGGCGCGGATTCTGGACGTTCCCTTCACCATGGCCGACGCCACCACTTTGACCGAGGCCGGCTATGTCGGCGAAGATGTCGAGAACATCATTCTCAAGCTGCTGCAGGCCGCCGACTACAACGTCGAACGGACCCAGCGGGGCATCGTCTACATCGACGAAGTAGACAAGATTTCCCGCAAATCCGACAATCCGTCGATCACCCGGGACGTGTCGGGCGAAGGCGTGCAACAGGCGCTGTTGAAAATCATGGAGGGCACGGTGGCCAGCGTGCCGCCCCAAGGCGGCCGCAAACATCCGCAGCAGGAGTTTCTGCAGGTGGACACCACCAACATCCTGTTCATTTGCGGCGGCGCCTTTTCCGGTCTCGACAAGATCATCTCGGCGCGGGGCAAGGGGACGACCATCGGATTCGGCGCCGATGTGCGCGCTCCCGACGAACGCCATACGGGTGAAATCCTCCGCGAAGTCGAACCCGAGGACTTGCTCAAGTTTGGCTTGATCCCCGAATTCGTCGGCCGGCTGCCGGTCCTTGCCACTTTGGACGACCTGGACGAAGGGACCCTGGTGGAAATTCTGACCAAGCCGAAAAATGCTCTCGTCAAGCAGTATCAGCGGTTATTCGAGATGGAAACCGTCAGTCTCTCCTTTGCCGAGAGCGCCCTCGAAGCCATTGCCAAAAGAGCCGTCGACAGAAAGACCGGCGCCCGCGGCCTGCGCTCGATCTTGGAAAGCATCCTTTTGGATACTATGTATGAACTTCCCGGCTTGGAAGATGTCGAGGAAGTGGTCATCAATCGTGAGGTTGCCGAAGATAACGCCAAGCCACTATACATTTACTCCAAACGCCGCCAGGAAGTGGAAAGCAGCGCATAATCGATATGTCCCTTCGAACCAAAAGCTCCTAGGCGCCATCTTTGCCGGCGAATGCGATACCGATCCGGATGTCGATCCTAATTTCCGGAACCTGAAATGAATAATATCAAAGGGTTGCCATGTCAGAAAGCGACACATTGATTCTCACGACTCGCGGCGATTTGTATCCCGTCTTGCCTTTACGGGACATCGTGGTTTTTCCGCATATGATCGTGCCGTTGTTTGTCGGCCGCGAAAAATCGGTACATGCCCTGGAAGATGTCATGAAGGATGACAAGCAGATCTTGCTTGTCGCCCAAAAAAACGCCGCCCAGGACGATCCGACAACGGACGACATCTATTCAGTTGGCACCGTTTCCACCGTCTTGCAGCTTCTCAAGCTGCCCGACGGGACGGTCAAGGTTTTGGTCGAAGGTGGACAGCGCGCCCGCATCATCCGCTATGCCGATAACGAATCGTTTTTCCAGGCCGAGGCGGTGTTGACCGGCGAAACCGAGAGCGATGCCCAGGAGTTGGAGGCGCTTTCCCGTTCGGTGGTGTCGCAGTTCGAGCAGTATATCAAGCTCAACAAAAAGATCCCCCCGGAGGCCTTGGTTTCCATCAACCAGATCGAGGATTCGAGCAAGCTCGCCGACACGGTAGCCGCGCACTTGGCGCTGAAAATATCGGAAAAGCAAGTCTTGCTGGAAATGGAAACGGTCGCCGAGCGCCTCGAGAAGGTTTTCGCGTTCATGGAATCCGAAATCGGCGTCTTGCAGGTGGAGAAGAAGATTCGCCACCGGGTCAAGCGGCAGATGGAAAAGACCCAGAGAGAGTACTATCTGAACGAACAGCTGAAAGCGATTCAGAAAGAGCTGGGTGAAACCGAGGACGGCCGCGACGAAGTGGCGGAACTCGAAGATAAGATCAAGAAGACCAAGCTCTCCAAGGAAGCCCGCGAAAAGGCGACTTCCGAACTGAAAAAACTCCGCAACATGAGCCCCATGTCCGCCGAGGCCACGGTGGTCAGAAACTACCTCGACTGGATGTTGAGCATTCCGTGGAAAAAGCCGACAAGAATCAAGAAGGATATCCGGCTGGCCCAGCAGATCCTCGATGCCGATCACTACAGCCTCAAAAAAGTCAAAGAGAGGATCCTCGAATATCTTGCCGTGCAGCATCGCACCAACAAGATCAAGGGGCCAATCCTGTGCCTGGTCGGGCCGCCGGGCGTCGGCAAGACATCATTGGGGAAATCCATCGCCCGGGCGACGGGACGCAAATTCGTGCGCATGTCTTTAGGCGGCGTCCGCGACGAATCCGAAATCCGCGGCCACCGGCGTACTTACATCGGCTCCATGCCCGGCAAGATTCTCCAGAGCATGAAGAAAGCCAAGGCCTCGAATCCGCTGTTTCTCCTCGATGAAGTGGACAAAATGGGTCAGGACTGGCGCGGCGATCCCGCTTCCGCCTTGTTGGAGGTCCTCGACCCCGAACAGAACCACAACTTCAACGATCACTACCTGGAAGTGGATTACGATCTGTCGGACGTTTTGTTCATCACCACCGCCAATACCATGAACATTCCCCCGCCCTTGCTGGACCGCATGGAGATCATCCGCATCTCCGGCTACACCGAGGACGAGAAAGTGGAGATCGCCAAGCGCCACTTGCTCATCAAGCAGATCAAGGCGCACGGCTTGAAAAAAAACGAGTGGTCCATTTCCGATGCCGCCATCAGGGACATCATCCGCTTTTACACGCGCGAAGCGGGCGTCCGCAATTTGGAACGCGAAATCGCCAACCTGACCCGCAAGACGATCAAGGAAATCCTGATGGGGAATCGGTCGAGTATCGCCATTACCCGGCGCAATCTCGGCAAATACTCAGGAGTCCGCCGCTACCGTTTCGGCGAGATCGAATTGGAAGACCTGGTGGGCGTCACCACGGGGCTCGCCTGGACCGAAGTTGGCGGCGAGCTGCTGTCCATCGAGGCGGTGGTGGTGCCCGGCAGAGGCAAGATGATAATCACCGGCAAGTTGGGCGAGGTCATGCAGGAGTCGATTCAGGCGGCTAAGTCCTATGTCCAGTCGCGGGCCGTCGAGTTCGGCATTACCCCGACGCTCTTTACCAGAAAGGACATCCACGTCCATGTGCCGGAAGGAGCAACGCCAAAGGACGGCCCGTCGGCGGGGGTCGCCATGGTGACGTCCATTGTTTCCGTACTCACCGGAATCGCCGTCCGCAAGGATGTCGCCATGACCGGCGAAGTCACCCTTCGCGGACGGGTGTTTCCGATCGGCGGCCTCAAGGAAAAACTGCTGGCGGCTTTGCGAGGCGGGATTACAACGGTGTTGATACCCAAGGAAAACGAAAAGGATCTGGCCGAGATTCCCGACAACGTCAAACGGGGATTGACGCTGATCTCGCTCGCCACCGTCGACGAAGTGCTGAAAAATGCCCTGACTTCGAAGCTTACTCCCATCGAATGGGACGAAAAAGCCGAATTGGAAGCCAGCCGGTTGGCCAACACCACCCCGGACGACGAGGATGTCGGCGGCCTCACCGCCCATTGATGCCCCCCCCCTTGGCATGTGACGCCATAGAGCAATCCGTCTTTGTCGACTCCACTTTGAGCGGCGTTGAAAGCCTCTGGAAACCAGGATATCCGGCTGTTCAAAGGCGTCAAGCCGATGATCAAAATCGCCACCTGGAACGTCAACTCGATCAAGGCGCGGCTGCCGGTCGTGCTCGACTGGCTTGCCGACACCGCCCCCGACGTGGCGCTGCTGCAGGAAATCAAGTGCCTGGGCGAGGCCTTCCCGGAAATGGAAATCGGCGATCTCGGCTACAATGCCGCCGTCGCCGGGCAGAAAACCTACAACGGCGTCGCCGTGCTGTCCAAACGTCCCATCGAGGTGGAGCGGACCTCCCTGCCGGGGGACGAAACCGACACCCAGGCCCGCTACCTCGAGGCGGTGACGGGAAACGTCCGCGTCGCCTCCCTTTATCTCCCCAACGGCAACCCGGCGCCGGGTGAAAAATTCGCTTACAAGCTGGCCTGGATGGAGCGCCTCTACGCCCATGCCCGGACCTTGCTCGCCGGCGAGGACGCCTTCGTGCTCGGTGGCGATTACAACGTCATCCCCGCGACGGATGACGTCTTCGATCCCGAAGGATGGCAAGACGACGCCTTGTTTCGCCCCGAATCCCGCGCCGCCCTGCGCAAAATCATGCACCTCGGACTGACCGACGCCTTCCGGGCGTTGAACCCGGAGGGCGGGCATTACAGCTGGTGGGATTACCGCGGCGGCGCCTGGTCCCGGGGCCAGGGCGCGCGCATCGACCATCTCTTGCTTTCGCCCCAGGCCACCGACCGCCTCGAAGCGTGCCAAATCGACCGCCGCTGGCGGGGCCGGGAGAAGACCTCGGATCACGCGCCGGCGTGGTGCGAGCTGAGGGATTGATACCGCCGTTTAAACCGCGCCCGAGGGGATATTCAAGACCGCTTTGAGCAGGCTCCTGGCCGAGATCGGTTTATCGAGGAAGTGTTCAACGCCGCCGCCGTTGGCGAGTTTGATGGCTTCGCCGGCGGCGGCGCCTTGCTCATGGCCGACACAGGGCTCGCGGTAGGCGAAATCATGGCCCATGATGTGATCGACCCAGCCAATTTCGCAGAAACTCCCTGACCTCCTGACGAGCACCTGATGGTCGGCATCGGCGAACGGGATGCCAACGGCAAGGTCTTTTTCCATGCAATAGGAAGCATGTTTCTTATTTTATCGGTGAATTTTCCGCGCCGTCATCACCCTGCCATTACCGTTCGGCTTGATGGACATCCCTGACGGCGCCTATCGATGCGCTGGTGGTCAAGGCGGCGTAGGCCAGCAAGGAGGCCGAGACCTGGCGGTCGCGCTTGGCCGGCCGCCAGGCTTTCGCCCCCCTGGCCTGCATCGCCCGGCGGCGTTCGGCGAGGACGCCGTCGTCGAGGGCGACGTTGATCGAACGGCCCGGAATATCGATGTCGATGATATCCCCCCCCTCGATCAGGCCGATGGCGCCGCCGGCGGCGGCTTCCGGCGAAACGTGGCCGATGGACAGGCCCGACGTGCCGCCCGAGAACCGGCCGTCGGTGACAAGGGCGCAGTCCTTGCCAAGATCGACGGACTTGAGATAACTCGTCGGATAGAGCATTTCCTGCATGCCGGGGCCGCCGCGGGGGCCTTCGTAACGGATGATGACGACGTCGCCTTTCTTGACCTCGCCGCCGAGGATCTTGGCATTGGCGTCTTCCTGGCTTTCGGTGACGACGGCCGGGCCGGAAAACGTCAGGTTTCCGGCCTCGACCCCAGCGGTTTTGACGATGCAGCCGTCGACGGCGATGTTGCCGTAAAGAACGGCGAGGCCGCCGTCGGCGGAATAGGCGTGCCCGATGTCGCGCACGCAGCCCGTCCGGCGGTCGAGGTCGAGGGAATTGTAGAGGTTCGACTGGCTGAATGCTTGCAGGCTCGGCACGCCGCCCGGAGCCGCCATGTAAAAACGTTTCACCGCCTCGTCGCCGGTGCGGGAAACATCAAAGGCGTCGATGGCCTCGCCCATGGTCGGTCTGTGCACCGTCGGCACGTCGCGGTTGATGAGGCCGCCTTTCTCCAACTGGCCGATGATCGCCATGACGCCGCCGGCCCGGTGCACGTCTTCCAGGTGATAGTCCGGCGACGACGGAGCCACCTTGCACAGATTGGGAACCCGGCGCGACAACCGGTCTATGTCCTTCATGGTGAAATCGACGCCCGCCTCCCAGGCCATGGCGAGCAGGTGCAGAACCGTGTTGGTGGATCCGCCCATGGCGATATCGACGCTCATGGCGTTCTCGAAAGCCGCGAAACTGGCGACGGCGCGTGGCAGGACCGCGCCATCCTCGTTTTCGTAGTGGCGTTTGCATAACTCGACGATCAGGTGGCCGGCCCTTACGAACAACTCCTTGCGGGCGGCATGGGTGGCCAAGAGACTGCCGTTACCGGGCAGGGCCAGGCCGATGGCCTCGGCCAGGCAGTTCATGGAATTGGCCGTGAACATGCCCGAGCAGGACCCGCAGGTGGGACAGGACGAGCGCTCGTAGGCCAAGGCGAGTTCGTCGGAAGTTTGCGGATTGGCGGCCTGGATCATGGCGTCGATCAGATCGACCGTTTTTTCCTCGCCGCCGACGCGGACCTTGCCGGCCTCCATCGGACCGCCGGAAACCATCACCGTCGGGATATTGAGACGCAAGGCCGCCATCAGCATGCCGGGCGTGATCTTGTCGCAGTTGGTGATGCAGACCATGGCGTCGGCGCAATGGGCGTTGAGCATGTATTCCACCGAATCGGCGATGATTTCCCGGCTCGGAAGCGAATAGAGCATGCCGCCGTGGCCCATGGCGATGCCGTCGTCGATGGCGATGGTGTTGAACTCCTTGGCGACGCCGCCCGCCGCCTCGATCTGGCCAGCCACCAACGAACCTAAGTCCCGCAAATGCACGTGACCCGGCACGAACTGGGTGAAGGAGTTGACAACGGCGATGATCGGCTTGCCGAAGTCATCGTCGGTCATGCCGGTGGCGCGCCACAGGCCGCGCGCGCCGGCCATGTTGCGGCCGTGCGTTGATGTCCTTGAACGGTATTCGGGCATTCCGGTCGTCCTTTCTTCTTGTTGCTCGTCGCCGCTGGGCCGGCAAGGATTACGGTCCATTTCAGGGGTTTGAGGTTAACCGGCTTTACGGTCTGAAAAAGATCAAAAATCGATCTCGCCGTCGAATTTCTTTTTCACCGCCTTTTCAAACTCTTTTTTCAGCTGCTCCTCCAGTTGCTTTTCCTCGATTTTGAGTTCCCTTTCCATCTGTCTGATCCGCCGCGTCAGGTTTTCCACCCGGCGCAGGCCTTTGGCGCGCTTGCGGGCCGTGTGCGCTTTCACCGCCTTGCGGATGCGCCATTCCCCGACGATGGCGAAGAGCCAAAAGCCGGCGATGCCGCAGATGATGGCGGTGACCAGATAGCTGGCCTTGTCGAAGGCCATGAGGGCTCCCCAGAAACCGATGGTGACCAGGGCCGAAGCGATGCTGAACAGCAGTCTTTTGGTCACGACATCGTCGTCTTGAGTACTGTTTTCGGCGGCGATGAGGGCGTTGGCGATTTCCGTCCGCGCCATGTCTTGCCATTGGCGAAGCGAAAAACCCTCGCTGCCGGTGCGGCCTTCGCGGATGAACCGCTCCAACCGTTTGACCACGAAGTCCGCCCGTTGCTCCGCCGGCGGATTGCCGTGCGCGTCCACCGGCGGCGGCGGTTCGTCTTGCAGCAAGGGGTTTTTTCTCGGTATCAAAGGGTTCATGCGCCCAATAACCCCCTCATACCAAGGAGCACTGATAATGACCCATAGAGATCGCGTATGCAGCCCGTCGGGTAGGAGGAAAGCCGTCTCTATGGGTCATTACCAGTGAACCTTGGTATA
>JAUXMA010000368.1 GCA_030623425.1 Rhodospirillaceae bacterium | reverse complement strand
TTGTCGTCGAAACCGACGAGATGCATGATCCCGCTCATCGCTTCGGCAACGATGTCGAAACAGGGGCGGTCGCTGTAGGGCCCCAGGAAGCCCGGCATTCGCCCGAAGCCGGAAATGGCCGCCCATATCAGCCGAGGGTCGCTGGCTTTCATGACCTCGTAGCCGAGACCCAGCCGGTCCATGGAACCGGGTCTCAGGTTCTCGACCACCACGTCGGAGACGGCGACAAGTTTTTTGAAGATTTCCCGCCCCCCGGGCTTGCGGAAATCCAGCGCCAGGCTTTTCTTGTTGCGGTTATAGCCCATGAATCCGGCGGCTTTCCTGGCGCCGCCCTTCTCCGCGAACGGCGGCATCGCCCGGCGCGGATCGCCGGTCCCTGGCCGTTCGATCTTGATCACCTCGGCCCCGGCGTCGGCCAGAAGCATGGTGCAGTAGGGTCCGGCCATGTATTGTTCCAGGCCGGTCACACGAATTCCGCTAAGCGGTCGGCGCATCGTTTAATCTCCGATCCACTCGATCAAGGTGGAAACGCCCATGCCGACGCCGACGTACACAGTCGCCCTCGCCGGCCTGGTTGCCGCGGCCGGCGTATACGTCATTCAAAAGGGCGGGATTGGCGGCGCGGCGTTCCATCGGCGCTTTGTGGACGGTGGCCAACAAGTCGTCGGGTCGAATTGCCGCCAGCCCTCCGCCAAATTTGCCGATAGGGCCGCGCGGACCATCGACGAGGACGGCTTCCATCACGATTGCCGATTGTCCATGTTCTGAAAACGTTGAATCAAAACAGTCCCCCCCGACTTCAATTCCGGGCCGCGCCGGCGGCCGCGAGACAGGCGCCGATTAGCGGACGCGGTTCACCGGCGGCGGCAAGGCGGGAGCGCTCCCCGGTGGCGGCTGTGCTACGTCCTGGGGTGAAACCGTGATCGTCGATTCGGCGCCGCGAAGCCTGCGGCCGACGATTTGGATGGTGGCGATCCTGTTGCGGCGGGAAAAGGTGAGTACGCTGGTGGCGGCGCGGACCGAGGTGATTTCCCGCCAGCCGAATTCGGGCAGTTTCTGCTTGAAAAAATCGAACATGGCGAAGGTACCGTGGGACGTGGAAAGCACCAGCCGTCCGAACCAGGATTCGCCGCTGCCGAAGATCAGCGTCTTTTCGACATTGATGTCGGCTCCGCTCGGCAAAGGGATGTCGGGAAACCGAGTAAATGACAGCGCCGCCGTCGGGCCGCCCTTGTCGCCTTTAATGCCGCCGGCATCCTTGAGAATCCTCGCATTGGGGGCACAAGCGGAGATCGCCAAGCCGACAGCCGTAATTAAAACCAACAACAGGTGTTTTTTTATGCACATGGCTTACATCCGAGCCCCTGAAAAATGTCACGGCACCTTGCGATCCCGGGCGAATGCCGGATGTCATCCTATATCATTCCGGCGGCGGCGGGCCAACCGGAAGCATTTTTTTTCAGGCGGTTGTTTTCGCCGCCATAAGCGACTATACTCAATTTGGTTGCGATCCTCACTTATGGTTTGACAACAGGCGGTCGGGAGCTTAGAAGCGCGGACCGTTTGGCGCTTGGTTTTGCGCCTTATCGTTCTTTGACATTGTGGATAAGTTAGAAGGGATGCGCAGGCGGCGGGTCTGCTTGAGCGAGGCTCGACGGACCGTCCGATGTGCATTCTTCGTCGAGGAAACTCGACATGTTTGTGCAAAGGAACGGCTCCGGTTGTTCCCGCCTCCATTCTATGGATCTATGGAAGTTCGGGAATTTTAACTTGAGAGTTTGATCCTGGCTCAGAACGAACGCTGGCGGCATGCTTAACACATGCAAGTCGAACGAAGGCCCGGTGCTTGCACCGGTTACCTTAGTGGCGGACGGGTGAGTATCGCGTGGGAACCTGCCCAGGAGCGGGGAATAACCACTGGAAACGGTGGCTAATACCGCATACGCCCTCCGGGGGAAAGGCTTCGGCCACTCTTGGATGGTCCCGCGTCTGATTAGCTTGTTGGTAGGGTAACGGCCTACCAAGGCGACGATCGGTAGCT